>JADMIG010000016.1 GCA_015478725.1 Chloroflexota bacterium
CGGCCCTCCCGCCTCGGCCCTCCCGCCTCGGCCCTCCCGCCTCGGCCCTCCCGCCATTTTTCTCATCCGCTCATGACCGGAACGTTGGGTACGCCCGCCGCCCGCGGAGGTCTCATCCGCTTACCTCAGGAACGCCCGAGGCGGATCTGGCCCGCGTAACCCGTCGGATGGCGCCGATCGGCTCACCAACGTTCCGCTGGTGAGCGCCTGAGAGAAACGTGAGCCCGGCGATCGGCCCGACCGGGTCGAGGAGCCACCGACTCATCGCGGGCCGAGCCGCCGGAAACGCGGCCCGCAGCACGGTCGAGTGCTCGGCGAGGCGCCGCCGGTTCGTCATCGTGCCGGCCATGACGACCCAGACTCCCACCGAAGCCGGCACCCACTGGCGGGCCTGCCCGATCGCTGGGGCCAGCCGTCGCCGCCGGTCCATCGTGGCCATCAGGTCATTGATGTCGACGAGCTCGGTCTTCAGCTCCACGATGAGGAGCGATCGCCGATCCGCATGCCACGCGAGCAGGTCGATCACCCCGCGTTCGCCGAACTGCGAGAAGGACACCTCGGGTTGCACCGTCCAGCCCGCGCGGTCGCGGAACGCGCGGGCGATCGCCTCGTGCATCGCCGCATGGCGCGCATTGACGACGCGTTCGAGGTCGCCGCCCCGCCAGCGCGGTACGAGATCGACCCGGATGTCGAGCGACGCGCAGACCGAGCGGAGCGTGTCAAGCGAGATCGACCCCACGTGCCCTCGTTCGGCCCGCGAGACCGTCGCGCGCGATACGCCGGCGGCCAGCGCCACGTCCTCCTGGCGCATCCGCCGCCGGATGCGGATCACTCGAATACTTGTCCCGACTCGGAGATCGTCCACGCCCTCGAGTCTGGAGCCCGTCGATCACCAGCCAGTCACCGGAGTCGCCCGGCCGGATGCCCGCGTTACCCTCGCGGGAGCGGTCGTTCCTCGAGCGGAACGTCCCAGTGG
This sequence comes from Chloroflexota bacterium, assembly GCA_015478725.1. Taxonomy (NCBI): domain Bacteria; kingdom Bacillati; phylum Chloroflexota; species Chloroflexota bacterium. Next base: position 977 of record JADMIG010000016.1, read on the forward strand.
GCCTCGACCAGCTCGAAGCGCCGGGTCTCGTCGGCCTCGAAGCGCGCCTGGTCCGGGTAGAGCCGAGCCGCGATCTCGCCATCCGAGTGCTCCTCGATGGCGGCCCAGTCGCGGTACGTGATCGTGACAAGGAAGTTCCAATCGGCCCGCCCGTCACCGTGGAACCGCGGCCCGTACGCCCGAACGTCCGTGAACCGGCCTCGGGCGAGCTGCTCGCGGAGGATCGGCCAATGGTTGCGCTCGAAGAGATCGATGAACTCGTCGACGCGCCCCCAGCGGATCCGGTAGAAGTAGGCGACGGTGATGGGCTGCCCAGCGTTCATGACGACACGATCCTCCTCAGCTCACGATGGCCCGTTCGACGAAATGACCGAACCCGCGCTCACCGACGAAGGTCCCATCCCTGATCACGGCTCGGCCGCGGACGAACACCGAGCGGACCGCGCCGGCGACTGCGAGACCCTCGTACGGCGTGTAGTCGCTCGTGTGATGAAGATCCGCGGCGCGGATCGTGCGCCGCGCGGTCGGATCGAAGAGGACGAGGTCGGCGTCCCGTCCGGGTTCGATCGCGCCCTTCCGCGCGAGTCCGAACCGCCGGGCCGGCGTCGTCGCCAGCAGGTCGACCATCCGCTCGCGGGTGATCCTCCCGCGGGCGACGCCTTCGCTGTAGATGACCGTGAGCAGTGTCTCGATCCCGGGGGCGCCATTGCTGATCTCCGGGAACGGCGGAGCGGGAGTGCGTTTCTCGACGGCGAGCCGGTCCGGGACGTGGTCCGTCGCCACGATGTCGAGACTTCCGTCGGCGAGGCCGTCCCACAGAGCGTCGCGATCGGCCGGCGAGCGGAGCGGCGGCGAGATGACGTAGCGGATCGCCTCGGCGTCCGGAAGCTCGTATCGATCGGCGGTGAACGTCAGGTAGTGCGGGCAGGTCTCGGCCGATGCGCGGACGCCGGACGCCTTCGCGCGCCGGACCTCCTCGAGGGCGGCCGCGGACGAAAGATGAACGATGTGGATGGGCGCATCGGCCGCGCGGGCGAACTCGAGGGCCCGATGGGTGGCGACCGCTTCGGCCTCTGGTGATCGCGTAGTAGCGTGATAGCGCGATAGCACATCACCACGCTGAACCGCGGCTGCCACCGCGGCTTCGATGAGTACGGGATCCTCGCAGTGGACCTCGAGCATGCCGCCGGCCCGGCCGAGAGCGCCGAGGGCCTCGAGCAGGCGCCGGTCGTCGAGTCGGAAGTCGTAGACCATGAAAGCCTTCGCCGTCGGCACCCCGCCCGCGACGATCGCGGACAGCTCGCCGATCGGGTCCTCCATCCGGCCGCTCAGCGCGAGGCTCGGAGCAACGTCGATCGCCGCATCGCCTGCGGTCGCGGCTCGCCACTCGTTCATCCCGGCGACGAGCGATCGCTCGGCCGCCTCGGAGGAGCCGGTCTTCGGGTTGTTGAAGGCAAACATCGTCGTGGTCCCGCCGAACGCGGCCGCCACCGTGTCGCGGAAGAATCGATCGGGCTCGTCGTCCGAGGCGACCCGCGTGTGGGTGTGGACGTCGACGGTGCCCGGCAGCACGAGAAGACCTTCCGCATCGACAGGCTCGGCTCCGGACGCGCCTTCAGCCACCCGCGCGCCCTCCTCCGCGGTGAGGATGGCTTCGATCAGACCATCGGCGACGAGGAGATCCGCCCGCCGCGACCCGCTCGCCGTGACGACGGTGCCGCCCCGGATGAGGAGGTCGCTCACGCCTCGTCGATGACGATCGGTTGGGCCCCTTCCCACAGGCAGCGCCGGCCGACCTCACGGAGCCGCTCCGCCCAGCCATCGTCCGGAACGATCGTCGCGAAGTGATTCGCCGCGAGCTGGCCAACCTTCGAGCTCGTGGTGCACGCCCCATATGGGAAGAAGATCTCGCACTCGCTGATCCCGCCGGGGTACATCGCGAGCTGGCCCGGTGCAGGGTGCGACGTGTGGTTCTCGTAGTCGATCCCGGGCCGGAACTCGCCGTACGGGATCCATGTCGACTCGCCACTCCAGCGGCAGTGGATGAGCGATGTCGAGATCGGGAGCATCCGCCGGACCGCCTCGATCGTTCGGGGAGCCGCCGGCTCCCAGCGGGCCGTGAACCGGAGGTCGCCGACGCGGATGGAGAGGTTCGGCGGGTTCGGCGGGTTCGGCGGGTTCGACTGGTCGCCCATCGCCGCAGCATACCCGCTAGAGTGACCGGATGGCCGAGCCGACGATCTCCACCCACGTCCTCGACACCGGCCGTGGCCGACCGGCCGAGGGGATCGCGGTCACGCTCTACCGGCTCGAGCTCGACGGCCGGCCGGTCCGCCTGAGCCAGGCCCTCACCGATGCGGATGGCCGGGTATCCGACCTTCTCGGTCGGCCGCTCCAGGCGGGTGACTACCGGCTCCGGTTCGAGATTCCCGACACGGGCGAGACATTCTTCCGGACCATGGCGGTGGATTTCCGCGTCACGGACACGTCCCGGAGCTATCACGTGCCGCTCCTCGTCGCGCCGTTCTCGCTCGGCACGTATCGCGGCAGTTGATGGCGGCGACCGTGCGCGAGGCGGGCGGCTGCGCCCTCGACACGGCGAGCGAGGCCGGGTTCCGGGATGCCGTCGCGCCGCTCTTCGAGGGCGCCCCGCGGTTCCTCGTCCGGCTGGCGCTCGAGCGGCCGTTCGGGAGCAGTGCGGCGATGTTCGAGCGGGCTCGAGCGATCGCCCGATCGATGCCGGAGGTCGAGCAGCTCGAGCTCATCGACGCCCATCCGAGGCTCGGCGCGTCGCCGGACTCGGTGTCCGCGTCCTCGTTCGCCGAGCAGAGGTACGGCGAAGCGACGGTTCGGCCGCACGCCGAGCAGGCGCGGGTCGCGGCCGAGCAGGCCCGGGTCGCGGCCGAGCAGGCCCGGGTCGCGGCCGAGCTCGATCGCCTCAATGACGCCTACGAGGCGCGGTTCGGGTTCCGATACTGCGTGTTCGTCGCCGGACGACCGCGGGCGGCGCTCCTGCCCTCGATGGAGGCGGCGCTCGCGGCGGATCGGGCGGCGGAGATCACCCGTGCGCTCGACGCGGTCATCGACATCGCGGCGGATCGGTGGGAGAAACGGCACGGCGGCGGGAGGCGCTCGTGATCGAGCTCGGCGACAACCAGTACGGCAAGGAGGCGATCCGATTGGTCCGCGTGGTCCGCGGACCCGATCGCCATGTCGTCCGCGACGTGTCCGTGTCGATCGCGCTCGAGGGCGACTTCGCGACGTCCTACACCGATGGCGACAACGGCCTCGTCATCGCCACCGACACGATGAAGAACACCGTGTACGCGTTCGCCGCGGATGGGCTTGACGGACGAGACGGGTCCGACGGCTCGATCGAGGCGTTCGGGCGACGGCTGGCCGAACACTTCGCTGCGTACGCCCAGGTCAGGCGAGCGAGCGTCCGGCTGCGCGAGCATCGGTGGCTGCCGATCGGGGCGGGACAGAGACCGATCGAGACGGGCGACGGACCGTCGCCGGATGCGTTCGCCCGCGAAGGATCGTGGACGCGAGTCGCGACGATCGCGGCGGGCGGCGGCTCGACCGGCTCGACCACCGTCGAGGCCGGCATCGAGGATCTGTCGGTCATGAAGACCGCGAAGTCGTCGTTCGCCGGCTTCCCGCGCGACCGATACACCACCCTCGCCGAGACCGCCGACCGCATCATGGCGACCCGCGTGAGCGCCCGCTGGCGGTATTCGTCGGCGACGGTGGGGCGCGGCCTCGACTTCGATGCCGTGTTCGAGGCGGTCAGGGAGACATTCCTCGAGGTCTTCGCGGAGCACGACAGTCCGTCGGTCCAGGCGTCGATCTGGATCGTCGGCCGGGCGATCCTCGAGCGCCACCCGGAGCTTGAGGAGATCACGATGTCGATGCCGAACCTCCACCACTGGGCGGTCGACCTGCGGCCGTTCGGGCTCGAGAACCGGGGCGAGGTGTTCGTCGCGACGCGCGAGCCGTACGGGCTCATCGAGGCGACCGTCAGGCGGGGCTGAGCGGCGATCCTGGATCGCCCGTGCGGCTGTGCCACGCTAGGTGACACGGGCGCGGCCGAGGATCGCGCCATGGAAGCCCGCCTCGTCTCCCTCCCGACGCCGGCCGCAGCGCCGGCGACGATTGTCCGGCTCGAGGGTGACCGGATCGTCGTCGACCGCCTGACCCTCGTCGACCCCGCCCTCGCCGCGTTCGTCGCCGAGCGGCCGATGGACGATCGACCGGCACTCGTCGAACGAGCCCTGAAGATCGGGCTCGTGGCGCTGCAGGACGCCGGCGTCACCGTGAACGTCGACGTCGTCCGGCGTGAGTTCGAGGGCCTCCTCAAGCAGTCGGAGGCGGCGAATGAACGGGCCGCCCTCGCGCTGGAGCAGGCCTTGCGGACGAACTTCGCCGACGGCGACGGCCGCCTCCCGCGGACGCTCGAGCGGTTCCTCGGCGATCGCGGCCAGCTCCGGGTGTTCGTGAACGACCTCTTCGACGAGACCAAGCGCGACAGCGCGATCGGCCGGATCGGGACGCTCCTCGGGACCTACTTCGACGGCGATGCCTCGAAGCTGGCCCGGCTCATCGACCCGACCCGGCTCGGCTCGCCGATGTACCAGTTCCGGGAGGAGATCTCGGACGGGTTCGCCCAGCTCAACGAGCGCCTCACCGCGATCGAGGCGGCGGCGGCCGCGCGGGCGACCGAACGGGCGAGATCGGCCGCCAAGGGCGTCGACTTCGAGGATGTCATCGAGGCGATGCTGGGCGATCTCGCCCGGGCGAACGGCGACCTCCTCGATCGGACCGCGAACGAGGCGGGAGACGTCATCAAGAGCAAGAAGGGCGACTTCGTGCTCACGGTCAATGAAGCGCTCGCGAGGGGCGCGGACCTCCGCGTCGTCATCGAGGCCAAGGATCGAGCCATCTCGGGGCGGGCGATCCGAGACGAGCTCCGCGAGGCAAAGACGAACCGCTCGGCGGCGGTCGGCCTCGTCGTCTTCACGCCCGCGCACGCACCGACGGGCATCGCACCGTTCGACATCCGGGCGGGCGACGTCTACTGCGTCATCGACCCGGCGGCGCCCGAGATCACGACGCTCGAAGCCGCGGTGCGGCTCGCGCGGCTTCTCGCGGTCGCCACGCTCGTCGAGCGCGAAGTCGAGGTCGACGCCGCGGCTGTATCGGCGGCACTCGCGGGGATCCGGGAACAGCTCGAGACGATCAAGGCGCTGAAGAGCCAACTCACCTCGATCGGCAACGCGACGAAAGCGGTGTGGACCGGTCTCGACACGCTTCGCTCCGGCGTCCTCACCCGCGTTTCGGAAGCCGAAGCGGAGCTCCGCCACCGCTGACGCTTCGAGCGATCGCCGTCGGACGTCCGGCCGAACAGCTGGTGATCTACGGTGAAGGGCGCGTCGGCATCCTTGCCGCATGAACGATCCACGGTTCGGCGCCGCCCTTCGCGCCCTTCGGCGTCGCCGCCGCTGGCGGCAGGTCGACCTCGCTGCGGCCGCCGGGTCGAGCCAGCCGGTGATCTCCACGATCGAGGCGGGCCGTCTCGACGAGACGACGGTGGCGACGGTCCGAGCGGTCGCGGCCGCGCTCGACGCGACGATCATGATCGAGCTCCGCTGGCGGGGCGCCGCGCTCGATCGCCTCCTCGACGAGCGTCATGCGCAGCTGAACGGCCGGCTCGCGACGATGCTCGCCCGCAGTGGCTGGCGCGTCGAGCCGGAGGTGTCGTATTCGCGGTTCGGCGAGCGCGGATCGATCGATCTGCTCGCCTGGCATGAGCAGACTGCCGCGCTCCTCGTGATCGAGGTCAAGTCCGAGCTCGTTTCGGTCGAGGCGACGCTCCGCAAGCTCGACGAGAAGTTCCGGCTGGGACCGTCGATCGTCCGCGAGCGTGACGAACGGCGAGTCAGGACCGTCGGCCGCCTGCTCGCCCTGCCGTCCACCACGACGAGCCGGCGACATCTCGCCCGACACGCGGCGCTGATGGATCGCGCCCTGCCGGACCGTGGAACCGCCGTTCGAGCGTGGCTTCGGCGGCCGACCGGGCCGTTCGCCGGGGTCATCTTCGTGCCAGAGACGCCGGACGAGCGGGACGAGGAAGACAAGCCGGACCAGCCGGGCCAGCCCGCCAGGCCCCAGGGGGAGCCCGTCAAGCCGGACATGCCGAATATCCGCCCCTCCGATGCTACGCATGTCTCGCTCACGCCCCACCGAGTCCGAGTACCCGCGGGGACCCGTCCGCCGCGCCGAGCATCCGCCTGACCGATATCCGGATGGCGATCGGCCCGACGACGGCCCATCGCCGCGCCGAGCATCCGCCTGACCGATATCCGGATAGCGATCGGCCCGACGACGGCCCGCACCCGTGTCCGCCCGAGCCGAGGCCACAACCGAGCCGAAGCCACAACCGAGCCGAGGCCCAGAACCGAGCCGTCGCCCAGAACCGAGCCGAGGCCCCTTGCCACGATCACATTCCGCCGCTATCGTCACCGCCCCGGCCCCTCCTGGCATGAGGAGCCGAGCAGCAGAGGACGTCGAATGCCGCGCGCGATGTGGAAGGGGGCCATCCAGTTCGGGCTCGTGACCATCCCGGTCAAGCTCTACCTGGCCACCGAATCGAAGGGCATCAGCTTCAACCTGCTCCACGCGACGGACAAGTCGCGGATCCAGATGAAGACCTACTGTCCGGTCGACGACGAAGTCATCTCCCGTGGCGACACGATCCGCGGGTTCGAGTACGCGCCAGGCGAGTACGTCGTCGTGACCGATGAGGACCTCGAGCGCGTCCCGCTCAAGACGGTCCGCAGCATCGAGATCGAGCTCTTCACTCACGCGAGCCGGGACCAGGCGGCGATCCGCTTCGTCAAGAGCGCCTACTACCTCGAGCCGGACAAGATCGGCCAGAAGGCATTCGCACTCCTCCGGACGGTCCTCGCCGAGCTGGGCCTCACCGCGATCTGCAAGGTCGTCATCAAGGATCGGGAGGCCCTCGCCGCGCTCGATCCCTTCAACGAAACGATGCTGCTCTCGACCCTGCACTGGCCGGACGAGATCCGGGCGACCGGCGAGCTCGACCTCCCCGCCGCCGACGTCCAGTTCAAGCCGGCGGAGAAGGCGATGGCCGAGCAGCTCGTCGGGGCGATGACCGGCGAATTCCGAGCGGACGACTATCGCGACGAGTACCGCGAGGCGCTCATGGCGGTCATCGAGGAGAAGGTCGCCGGTCGCGAGGTGTCGGCGCCGACGGCCGCGCCGACGAGCAACCTCGTCGATCTCATGGCCGCACTCGAGGCAAGCGTCAATGCCGCGAAGGCGGCCCGGGCGACCGAAGCTCCGGTCTCGGTGGATGTCGCTCGCGCGGCCAAGGCCGGGTCGGAGCGGCGAGCCACCAGGGCGAAGAAGGCGACGGGCACGGTCGAGATCGCCGCGAGCCCGACCGCCGACACGCCCGAAACCGCCGACACGCCCGAAACCGCGGTGCCGGCCCCGGCCCGTCGCCGGAAGACCGCCTGACGAACGCCGCACCCGGGTCCGCCCCGGGCCACGACCTCTGTACTGTGTCGCGGGCGGCAGCGGTGCCGTAGCGTCCGGAGGCGATGGCTCCAGGTATCGTCCCGACTCGCCGCGCGGGCGCCACACGCCGCGCGGAGCCGCGACCGGCCGCCGAGCCGCGTGCCGCCGAGCCGCGACCGGCCGCCGAGCCCTCCGCCGTCGAAGCCGCCGACACGGCGTTCCTCGCCGCGGTCTTCGACACTGTCGCGGCACTTCTCATCGTCCTGGATCCGGATGGCCGCATCGTGCGCTTCAATCGCGCCTGCGAGCGGGCGACCGGCTGGTCCGCCGACGAGGTCCGCGGCGTCCCGTTCTGGGAGCTTCTCCTCCCCGCCGACCAGATCAGTGCGGTCCGCGCGGCGTTCGAGGAGCTGATCCGCGGGACTGAGCTCGGTACGCACGAGAACCACTGGCTCACCCGCACCGGCGGCCGGCGCCTCATCTCATGGACGAACACGACGATCGTCCGGGATGGCGCGGTGGCCTACATCATCGGTACCGGGATCGACATCACGGAACGCCGCCGCACGGACGAGGCGATGCGAGCGATCGAGGCCGTCGGCGACGTCCTCGCGACGGAGGGTCCGTCGCCGTCTGCCCTTCGCCAGGTGGTCGACCATCTCGCGGACCGCTTCGGCTACAAGCTCGTCTCGATCTACCTCGCCGAGGCGGGCCGGCTTCACCTCGCCAGCCAGAAGGGCTATGGCGATCCGATCGTCTGGTACGACGAGGGTCGCGGCGTCATCGGGCGGGCGCTTCGCGAGCGTGGCGCACAGCTCGTGCAGGATGTGACCGTCGACCCCGACTACATCGCCCTCGACCCGACGACCCGGAGCGAGATCTGCGTTCCCCTCATCGCCGGCGACGAGCTCCTCGGCATCGTCAACGTCGAACGGCCCGGCGAGGACGGCCAGCTCGACGAGCGCGACCTGCGCCTGCTCCAGTCCGTCGCCGACCGGGTGGCGAGCGCCGTCGCCCTCGGTCGCAAACGGATCCTCCTCGAGGTCCAGGCGTTCCACGACAGTCTCACGGGCCTCGCCAACCGGGCCCTCTTCATCGACAGGACGGATCACGCGATCGCCGTCAGAAGCCGTGCCGGGGGCCAGCCGGTGGCGGTCATCTTCCTCGATCTCGACGATTTCAAGACGGTCAATGACGGGATGGGTCACGCCGCCGGCGACGAGCTGCTCGTCCAGGTCGCCCGGCGCATGGCCGATGCACTCCGGCCGAGTGACACGATCGCCCGGCTCGGCGGCGACGAGTTCGCGATCCTCCTCGAGGATGTCGGCTCGGTCCGTGACGCCCTCGATGCGGCGGACCGCATCACCGCCAGCCTGCGCGCGCCGTTCAGCGTCGCCGGGCATCTGGTCAGCGTCCTCGCCAGCGCCGGCGTTGCCCTCGGGTCCACCTCGGCGGCAGACCTGCTCCGCGACGCGGACCTCGCGATGTACTGCGCGAAGCGCGATGGCAAGGATCGATCGGCCGCCTTCGAGCCGGCGATGCGCGAGGCGGCCATCGCCCGCCTCGACCTCGAACGGGAGCTCCGCCTCTCGATCCCGCACGGCGACTTCCGCCTCCTCTACCAGCCCGTCGTGGATCTGGGGACGGGCCGGACGGTCGCAGTGGAAGCTCTCGTCCGGTGGGCGCATCCGACTCGAGGCCTCCTCCGTCCGGACGCCTTCATGGCCGCAGCGGAGGAAACGGGGCTCATCGTGCCGCTCGGACGACGGGTCATCCAGGACGCCTGCCGTCAGGCGCGATCCTGGTCTGAGCGCGGCTGGGCACCCCTGCCGGTGAGCGTCAACCTGTCGGTCCGCCAGGTCGCCGATCCCGACCTCGTCGCCGACCTCCGGCGGGCCATCGCGGAGGCCGGGATCGACGCGCGATGGCTTTCCGTGGAGGTGACCGAGAGCATCCTCATGGGCAACGTCCCCCGCGCGGTCGAGACCCTCGCCGAGATCCGTTCCCTGGGCATGCGCGTCGCCCTCGACGACTTCGGGACCGGATACTCAGCCCTCGCCTACATCAAGGATCTGCCGGTCGACATCATCAAGGTCGATCGTTCGTTCGTGGCCGGCGTGGACAGGGCGCCGGACCGGGCCGCGATCGTCGAGACGATCCTCCGGCTCGGCCGGCTCCTCGGGCTCACGACCATCGCCGAGGGCGTGGAAACGGAGGCTGAGCGGAGGACGGTGCGCGAGCTCGGGGCCGACCTTGCCCAGGGATACCTGTTCAGCCGGCCGCTCTCGGCGGAGGACCTTGAGCGCTATCTCATGCGCGACGAGGCACCGGCGGCCTGACGAGGGCTCCCGGGTGAGCCAGTCGGTTGCGAGCGGCGGCCAGCCTCCGCAGACTTGATCGCATGCCGCTCGACGCGTATCGCCGGAAACGAGACTTCGGGAAGACTCCCGAGCCGGCCGGGTCGCCTTCGGCGACGTCTGCGGCACCGTCCCTGCCCTCGGCTCCTGCCACATCCGCGCCGTCGCTGCCGTCTCTGCCGTCCCTGGCGTCTGCCGGGACCGGCGGGCGGTTCGTCGTGCAGCGCCATCGGGCGACCCGCCTCCACTACGACCTCCGCCTCGAGGTGGTGGGAGTGCTCGTGAGCTGGGCGGTGCCGCGCGGGCCGACGCTCGATCCCGACCAGAAGCGGATGGCGATGCGCGTCGAGGACCATCCGATCGAGTACCTCGACTTCGAGGGCGTGATCCCCGCCCGACAGTACGGCGCCGGCGACGTCATCGTCTGGGACTGGGGGACCTGGGAGCCCGAGGCCCCCAGGCTGGAACCCGCAGCCTCCCTCGAGCAAGGCGAGCTGAAGTTCCGCCTCCGCGGGGAGAAGCTCCGGGGTCGATTCACGATCGTCAGGACGAAGCCGCGCGACGGTGAGACCGGCGAGCCTTGGCTCCTCATCCACAAGCGTGACGAGGCGGCGGTCCCGGGATGGGATGCGGAGGACCACCCACGGAGCGTGAAGGCCGGCCGGACGAACGACGAGGTGAAGGCGGATCGCGACGCCCTCTGGATCTCGGCGGCCCCTTCCGCCCGCGCCGAGATCGATCTGTCGAGAGCCGTCCCGGCGCCGCTCCCGGCCTTCGTCGAGCCGATGCTCGCGACGCTCGCCGAGCGGGCGTTCGACTCGCCGGACTGGCTCTTCGAGATCAAGTGGGACGGCTATCGGGTCCAGGCCATCGTCCGGGATGGAACCGTCCGGTCCGTGACGCGTGGCGGCAAGGACGCCGCGACGTACTTTCCCGGCCTGCTCGAGCCCCCGAGCTGGATCGCGGCGGAGACGGCGATCGTGGATGGAGAGGTCGTCGCGCTCGATGCGGACGGCGCTCCGTCGTTCGAGCTGCTCCAGCGCCGGATCGCCGGCGATCCGGCCGCAGGGGACGCGCCGCTCGTGTACATGGCGTTCGACCTCCTCCACCTGGACGGACGGTCGCTCCTCAAGGTCCCGCTCGAGGATCGAAAGCGCCTCCTCCGGGACGTCCTGCGTGATCACCCGCGGGTCCGGTACGCGAGCCATGTCGAGCGTGACGGACGGGCGTTCTTCGCCGCCGCGGAAGCCCGCCACCTCGAGGGGATCGTCGCAAAGCGGCGGCAGAGCCCATACGTTCCGGGCCGTCGGTCGCCCGACTGGCTCAAGCTCAAGATCCGGCCGGAACAGGAGCTCGTGGTGGGTGGCTACGTGCCCGGGGAGGGGAGCCACGCCGACCTCGGCGCTCTCCTCGTCGGCGTGTTCGAAGGGGAGCGGTTCCGCTACGCCGGGCGGGTCGGCAGCGGGCTGGACGCCCGGACTCGATCGATGCTCAAGGCGCGCCTCGAGGCGCTCGCACAGGCTGACTCACCGTTCGATCTGGCCCCGCCGCGGACCGGTGCGTTGCGGGAGGCCCGATTCGCCGCCCCCGAGATCGTCATCCGGGCGGAGTTCGTCGCCTGGACCCGCGATGGGACCATCCGCCAGAGCGCATTCAAGGGCCTGCTCGAGGGGCGTGATCCGCGATCCGTCGTGCGCGACCGCCCGGTCGAGGTGCCGGATGCTGTGGACGACGCGCCGGATGCTGTGGGCGGGGCGCCGGATGCTGTGGTCGAGGTGCCGGATGGCGATGGGCCGCCACCTCGGCGCCGCGCTGCGCCGAGCACGCGGAGCGAGCCGAGCGCCCCGGGCGAGCCGCGCGGGCGGAGCGCGCCGAAAAGCCGTGCGGAGCCGAACACGCCGTGCAGGCCGAGCACGCCGAAAAGTCGTGCATCGGTGAACCGTTCACCGATGCAGCATTCGGCGGGTCGCGACCTTGCTGCCGCGAGCGAGCCGGTGGACGCGGAACTCGACGCCCTGGCTCGGCTCGGGCGGGAGGGCATCTGGCGCATCGGTGGCCGCGAGCTCAAGCTGACGAACCTCGACAAGCTGCTGTTCCCGCCGGCGGGGGTGCCGAGCGATGGATCCACCGAGCCCGCCTCCGACGCCGTGTCGCCCATCACGAAGCGGGAGCTCATCGCCTACTTCGCCCGCATCGCGCCGGTCATGCTGCCGCACCTCGCCGAGCGGCCGCTCAACCTCAATCGGTTCCCGAACGGGGTCGGCGGCCCGAGCTTCTGGCAGAAGGACCTGCCCGACACCGCGCCGGCGTGGCTCCGACGCTGGCACGAGGACTGGGGGGACCGCTGGCACGGCGACCGCGACCTCGGGACCGGCGAGACCGGCGAGACCGGCGAGACCGGCCACGCTGTGGGCCCCGAGCACCGTGCGCCGAACACCCACCTCGTCGCCGACGAGGTGGCGACGCTCTGCTGGCTCGGCAACCAGGCCGCCTTCGAGATCCATGCCTGGACGAGCTGCCTCGACGCGCCGATGCGCCCGACCTACGCGCTCGTCGACATCGACCCGGGGGAGCGCACGACCTGGGATGAGACGCTCGTCCTCGCGCGGCTTTTCCGGACGGCGCTCGGGCATCTCAGCGTGATCGGCTTTCCGAAGCTGACCGGCAAGCGCGGCATCCAGGTCTGGATCCCGATCGTCACCCGCTACTCGTTCGCCGAGACGAGCGCGTGGGTGGAGGGCGTCTCTCGCGCCGTCGGCGCGATGGTGCCGGAACTCGTGTCCTGGGAATGGGCCGTCGCCGACCGTCGAGGTCGTGCCCGGCTCGACTACACTCAGAACGCGTCGATCAAGACGCTCGTCGCCCCGTACGCCGTGCGTCCGATGGCCGGGGCTCCGGTCTCCGCTCCGATCGCCTGGGACGAGCTCGACGACCCGGATCTGCGGCCTGACCGCTGGACGATCCGGACGATCCTGGCACGCGTGGCTGCCGCTGGCGACCTCTTCGCCGGTGCGCTCACCTCCGCCCAGGAGCTGCCGTCGCTCGGGTGACGTCCCCGATGGACTGTCCGTCGGGCTCCTGCTCGCGCCACCGAGACGCGCCACCTGCTCGCGCCACCGAGACGCGCCACCGCCGACGCGCCACATATCGACCTCTCCGATGCTAAGCGTGTGTCGCTCGCTCTCGGCGGTTTCCGGTGCCCGCAGCGGCCCGATGGCGCGCCGCGCATCCGCGTGACCGTTATCTGCACGTGATCGGCGGTGTCGCTGCCGCGGTTCGGTCGCATGCTCCCGCGCGCTGCGGCCGAACATCGCCATGAGCGATATCTGCACCGATTGCTGGGCCTCGCTCACCGTCGCGGCCCACGACGCACCCGGCCGGCGCCGACGGCCCGAGCACCGTGGCGACCGCGGCTGCGCACGATCAGCCGACGAGCGGGATGACCTCGCTCGCGAACCGCTCCGCCTTCGCGACGTAGCGTTCCGGGTTCGTCTCGCGGAGGACGAGCGCGACGTGCGAGACCCCGGCCGCCGCGTATGCCCGCATGTCCGCCGCGATCGCCTCCGACGAGCCGATGGCCGCCGCCGTCACCCCGGCCGGCAGTTCCGTCGCGTCGAAGAGGACCGTTACCCGGCCCGAGACCGGTGGCATCGGCCGCCCTGCCGCCTCGGCGGCCGCACGGACCGCGGTGAGCGGACCCTCGAGCGCGGTCGGCGGCATCGAGGAGAAGTGATACCCGTCACCGACTGTGCCGGCTCGTCGATACGCTGCCGCCGAACCACCGCCGACGAGGATCGGGATGCCGCCCGGCTGGACCGGCAACGGCTCGAAGACGAAGTCCGGGATGTCGTGGAATCGGCCGGCGATCGGATCGGTCGAACCCGACCAGAGGTGGCGCCACAGTCGGATCGCCTCGTCGAGATAGGCGCCCCTGACGTGGTAACGGTCTGACGCCCCGAGGTTGGCGAACTCGCTCTCGCTCCAGCCGGCACCGACGCCGACCGTCAGCCGACCGCGCGACAGCACGTCGAGCGAGGCGAGCTCCTTGGCGAGCACGACCGCCTGCCGCTGCGGCACGACGAGGACGCTCGTCCCGAGGCGCACCCGCGACGTCCGTCCGGCGACATAGGCGAGCGTGAGGATCGCGTCGAAGATCCGCCCATATTCGCCGGCCGCCGCCCGATCGACGAGCACGTGATCCGTCGTCCAGACCGTCGTGTATCCGAGCCGCTCGGCCACCTCGACCGCTGCCTCGATGCTCTCCGTGGAAGCGCCCGGTCGCAGGTTCGGCAGCGCAAGTCCGTAGTCCATGGGCGGATGGTACCGAAAGTCGTGGACGCACTGCGACCGCTCGATCTCCCCTGGATCACGTGCGATCATGGGGCAATCGACCGGACCCACGGTCACGCTCGAGAACGAGACCGCACGATTGGCCCGGCTGGTGGCCGTCAAGTCACCCGAGAGCGGCTGGTCGACGCTCGAGCTCCGGTCGATGACCATTCACGAGCCGGCGGAGCGATTTCCCGATGTGGACGTCGGAGTCTGCGAAGGCTCGATCACTCCGTCGCTGGTTTCGGCCGGTAGGGGGCGCGGAAGAAGGCGAGGAGCGGCTCGCCGGTCGACTGGGAGATCGATGCCGATCGCCCATCCGGGGTGAGGTCGACGCGGAGCGCGACGCTGTCGTCGAGCGGGTGGTTCGGGTCGTAAACGGCGAGGGCCAGCCGTGAAGGCTCGAGGTCGTAGCCATAGGCGAGCACCTGGTGGTTCCGGTTGAGGCGGAGCGGGTTGGGCGACGCCACTCGGACGAGCCCGATCGCCACCGGCCGCCCGGCATCGAGCTCGGCGCGCATCTTCGGCCATTCGTCGCGGACGGTCACGGTGGACCGTGGATCTCGCCGAAGGGCGCGGCTGAGCACCGTCGGGTGGTCCGGCCGGAACGCCATGAGCGAATAGAACCGAATCGGGAGTCGGCCCCAGGCGAGGCTGTCGATCTGACGGCGGACGATCGCCCGGAAGTGCGGCGAATCCATGGGCGGTGGCGTTTCGTCCGGCCAGGCGGGGGCCCGCGCGGCCCATCGGTCGGCGGCCACGAAGGTCATCCCGCCGCACAGACCGTCCGCGGCGTCACCGATGCCGACGATCGTCCGTCCGGCGAAGCGCACGGCGATGTCGGGCTCATGCGGCCACGTATTCGCGAATCGGAGACCGGCGGTGCTCGGCAGGAATCCCGGGATCCGGACGGTCGTGGCCACGTCGAGATTGTGCGCCGGATCGGGGACGGGTCGTCGCGACATGGCGGGCTCGGCGGGGCGGCTCGGCGTGCCCGCAGGCTGCCGGTCAGATTGACATGGTTGACTATGATAGTGAGTCATGAGAACCGTGACCGCGCTCGAGCTCCGCGGAAAGCTCGGCGAGCTGCTCGACGCCGCGTCCGCCGGCGAGCGGATCGTGATCGAGCGCGACCGCCGACCGATGGCCGTGCTCGTCTCCGTGGAGGACGCCAATCGCCTCGACGACGATCGGGACGAACGGCGCCGTCGCTCGCTCGCGGCTCTCGATCGGCTGGATCGGTTCCGCGAGCGCATGGCGCGAGAGCAACCGGGAGAACTCGACGTGCCGGACGGAGCCACGGTCATCCGTCAGGAGCGTGAGGCTCGAGCGGCGCACGTCGAGGACGTGATCCGGCTGGCCAACGAGCGCGCGCGAGGCGAGGGATGACTCTCTCGATCGTGCTCGATGCCTCCGTCGCGATCCCGCTCGTGTGGCAGGAAGACGTGTCGGCGGTCGTCCGCCGGAGCGTGGATCGATGGGTCGCCCATGGACGCTCCCTACTCGTCCCAGGGCCGTTCTGGGCAGAGGTCGTCAACGCCCTGACCAGGCGACACGGGCGCCCGGGGTCGGCGGTGATCGAGGCCCTGTACGAGCTCGATCAGCTCATGATCGCGACCGTCGAGATCGATCGACCGCTGCTCCTCGCGGGGCTCGATCTCGTCGAACGTTCCGGTTTGACGATCCACGATGCGATCTATCTGGCGCTCGCCCGCTCCACGAATGCGCGATTGGCGACGTTCGATCGCGAGCTGATCGCGGCCGGAGGCGGGGACGTCGTCGACCTCTGGGCCGGGGGCGAGCTCGACCCGGGCGGCCACCTCCTCAGGGAAGAGCCGGCGCCGCATGGGATGCATCAAGGCGACGTCACGTGGCCGACATGGCCCGGTGCGGGATCGTATCTCGCAACCTTGCGCCGACGCGCCATCGCGGATGCGGAGCAGGCGACCAGCCGCCGACCATAACCTTTACGTCAACGGCAATGTTGTGCTAGGCTATCGCCCATGCCCGTTGACGCGTCCCCCGCCGCCTCCGCCCCGGCCGTCCCTCCGCGGCTCGTCCGCATCCAGGAAGTCGCCTCCGAGCTCGGCCTGACCCCTCGTTCGATCCGCTACTACGAAGAGCTGCGCCTCCTCAGCCCGGCCGCCCGCAGCGACGGGTCGTACCGGCTGTACGACGCGTCGGACGTGGAGCGCCTGCGGTTCATCAAGGCACTCCGCGACGATGCCGGCTTCTCGCTCGCGGAGATCGGCCAGCTCATGGAGGACGAGGCCGCCCGGGTCCGCAGCCGCGAGGCGTTCGCCCACACCGTCGATCGTGACGAACGCCGTGCCCTGCTCGGCGACTCGCTCGAGCGGGCCGAACGCCAGGTGGCGCTCCTGCAGGCGAAGATCGACCGGCTGGCGGCGATGGTGACGACGGCGACGGAACGGCGGGCCAGGGTCCGTGCCAGGCTCGAGGACCTCGACGCCGGCGGCACGGGGGACCGACGATGAACCTCAACCCTTCCTGGCACCGCGCGCACGATGCCGGCGAGACCGCCGACAGCTACCGCTGGTGGGTTCTCCTTGTCACGAGCATCGGCGCGCTTCTCGCCTCGCTCACCTCCGGCACCCTCGTCATCGCTCTCCCGGACATCCTCCGCGAGCTCCACACGGATCTGTTCTCGCTCATGTGGATCATCGTCGGCTACACCCTCGTCACGACGGTCCTCGTCCTCAATGCCGGCCGCCTCGCCGACACGATCGGACGGAGCCGCGCCTACACAACGGGTTTCGTCATCTTCCTCGTCGCCTCGATCCTCTGCGCGCTCGCCCCGAGCGCGAACGCCCTCATCGCGGCGCGCGTCATCCAGGGCGTCGGCGGCGCCTTCCTCATGGCCACGTCCGCCGCCCTCGTCACGGACGCGTTCCCCCGCCGCGAGCTCGGGCGGGCGCTCGGCATCAACGCGATGGTCGTTGGTGCCGGACTCATCCTCGGGCCGATCCTCGGCGGCTGGCTGACCGGCTTCGGCTGGCGGACCGTCTTCTGGTTCAACGTTCCGATCGCCCTCGTCGGCTCGATCGCCGCCTGGGTCCTGCTCGTCGAACCGGCCGGGAAGCGGCCGCTCCTGAAGATGGACTGGGCCGGTTCGGGGCTCTACCTCGTCGGCCTCATGGGGCTCATGGTCGCCCTGGCCTTCGGCGGCCTGTACGGCTGGACCACCTGGTGGATCGTCGGCGGTGTCATCGCCTTCCTCGTCGCCGCGCCCACGTTCCTGTGGGTCGAGTCGCATCGAGCGGACCCGCTCCTCGACCTGTCGCTCTTCCGGATCCGCCTCTTCGCGATGGGCAACCTCACGAGCCTCCTCAACGGCGTGGCGCGGAACGGAGTCCTGTTCCTCCTCGTGTTCTACCTCCAGGGCGCGAAGGGCGACGACCCGGTGACCGCCGGCATCCTCCTCGCCCCGCTCGCCGTGGGCCTGCTCGTCCTCTCGCCGATCAGCGGAGCGCTGGCCGACCGCTACGGTTCGCGACTCCTCGCCACGCTCGGGATGGTCGTCACGGCGATCGGCCTGCTCGGCCTCACGACGCTCCAGGTGGACACGCCGTACTGGCAGCTCGCCCTCTGGCAGCTCGTCATCGGCGCCGGATCCGGCCTCTTCAACTCACCGAACACGAGCGCGGTCATGGGGGTCGTCCCGCCGGCCCAGCGCGGGGTCGGCGCCGGAGCCCGGATGATGCTGACGAACAGCGGTTTCGTCATCTCGATCGCCCTCGCCATCGGGCTGGTCACGAGCGCGATGGACCCGAAGGTGCTGCTCGCGATCTTCAGCGGTTCGCAGGTGGGATCGTCCGGGATCGACCTCGGGCCGTTCATCGGCGCCCTCCACGTCGCGTTCTGGGCGGGTGTCGCGGCGAGCGCCCTTGGAGCGGTCGTGTCGCTCATGCGAGGTGGTCACACGAGCTGGGAGGCCGATCCCGAGGCCACCCCCCAGCCCCTGGGTGCATCGGCGGTCGGGCCGTCCGCGGAACCCACCGGATGACGATCCTGCGCCCCATGCGACCGACGCGAGGGGCACTCGCCTCGCTCCAGGGTCTCCGCGCCCTGCACCATCGGAACTACCGGCTCTTCTTCAGCGGTCAGCTCATCTCGCTCATCGGGACCTGGATGACCGCGGTGGCCCAGAGCTGGCTGATCCTCCAGCTGACCGGAAATCCGTTCGATCTTGGTCTCATGACCGTGGCCCAGTTCGGCCCGGTCCTCGTCCTCGGCCTGTTCGGCGGCCTCATCGCCGACGGACTCCCGAAGCGTCGGACGCTCTATGCCACCCAGACAGTCGCGATGGGAGTGAGTCTCGCGCTGTTCGTCCTCGCTGCGACGCACACCGTTACCGTCTGGGAAGTCTGGGCCCTCGCGGCTGTCATGGGCGTCCGCAACGCCGTGGACATGCCGACTCGGCAGGCGTTCGCGGTCGAGATGGTGGGACGCGAGGACGTCGGCAACGCGGTCGCCCTCAACTCGGCGATGTTCAACGGCGCGAGGATCCTCGGGCCCGCGATCGCCGGCCTGACGATCGGCGCGTTCGGCGTCTCGATCGCCTTCCTCATCGATGCGATCAGCTTCCTCGCCGTCCTCCTCGGTCTCTTCCTCATGCGGGTGGAGGATCTTCATCCGGCTCCTCGGTTCGCCCGCCTCACGACGGTCCACCAGGTGGGCTCGAACCTCGCCGATGGGCTGCGGTATGTCCGCCGGACGGGGATCGTGTTCCTCGCCATCACGGTCGTCGGCGTGGTCGCCACGTTCGGCATCAACTTCACGATCCTCGTCCCGCCGCTGGCCGCGCTGAACCTGCGCGTCGGCGCGTCCGGATACGGGTTCCTCATGGCCGCTTCCGGCGTGGGCTCGCTCCTCGCCGCCCTCGCGATCGCCTTCGGCGGCACGAGTCCGACGCGGATGCTCGCCGGCGGGCTCGTGCTCGGCGTGGCCGAGCTGTTCATCGGGATCGGGAGCTACCCGGCCGACCTGCTCCTCATGTTCATCGCCGGCGCCGGCGCGATCACGATGATGGCGACCGCGAACACGATCCTCCAGCTCGCCGTTCCGGACGAGCTCCGCGGCAGGGTCATGAGTGTCTACACGACCGTCTTCGCCGGCACGAACCCGATCGGCGGGCTGCTTCTCGGCGCGGTCGCCGCGAACGCCGGTGCGCCGGCCGCGATCGCGCTCGGCGGGGCGGTCTCGCTCGTGGCCGTCGGCGGCGGCGTCGTCTGGTACCGACGGCTCGGCCGTCCCGACCCGAGCGCGAACCCGATCGCGGGCGTGGCCTCGGCGGGTGTGCCGGTCGCGCCGCCGGGCGTGGCGGTCGCGGCGGTCGTGCCGGTCGTGCCCGGCGCCGCCGTGCCGGTCGCGCTGCCGGGCGTGGACATGGCGGGTGTGCCGCATGTGGCCATGGCGCCGACCGTGGCCCCGGTCGCGCTGCCGCGGTAGCGCTGCCGCGGACACCGGGTCCGCTGGGCAGCGTGGAAGGCGCCTCTCCGCGCCTTCGTCGAGTCCGAATCCCGGGAACCGGTGAGCGGTTGCCCGGCCACAGGCCTCGACACGGCAGCGGCGATCCACCCGGCTATGGCTGATGCGGCGGTCGGCCGTCTCGAACGTCGCCGATCCGGCCAGATGCACGCCCGGCGAACGTTCGGTCGAACGACAGCCCTCGCCGCCGTGTGCAGGACAGCGCGAGCGCCACGTTCACGATCCGGACGAGCGTGAGTCCAGCGCGATCGTGGCGATGATCGAGTTGCCGCAAGCCAGAGGGCTGCCGATTCCCGCGACCGATCGACCCAACGCTCATGCCGCGTGCATCTGGCCGCTTTCGGCTTTTTTCCGCCGCCGCAGGCCGCCGCAGGCTGCCGCCGCCGGCCGCCGCACAGCGCCGCCGCCGCACGCCGCCGCACGCCGCCGCCGGCCGCCGCCGCACGCCGCCGCAGGCCGCACACCGCCGCCGGCGGCCGCCGCCGCACGCCGCACGCCGCCGCCGGCTGCCGCCGCACGTCGCCCGAGCCCGCCGATCCCCCCTCGCGGGCCCCTGGACTACCGCTGGCGGCGTGGATCGATGAGGTCGTCCACGCGGAAGACCGCCGTGCTCGTGGCCCACGTCGCGGACACCTCTGCTCTGGCCGCGACGACGAACCGGGTGAGCCCGGAGACGAGGAACAGGCCGGCGAACGTCAGATAGGTGAGCGGCGCGAAGGCGAGCACGACGCCGTTCGCCACCTGGCCGGCTGTCATCCCGATGGCATTCGCCGCGACGAAGCGGCCCTGGGCGCCGAGCAGCCGCGAGCCCGGGGCGAGGCGCATGAGCCGTTCGTTGGAGGCCAGGGTCGCGGCCGACGCGCCCGCTGAAGCGACGACCGCGACGATGCAGATGACGAGCCAGGCGAGCGGCTGGCCGGGGAAGGCGAGGAGCCCGAACAGCATCGATCCGCCGCGCATGAGGAACGACACGCGGAGCGTCCGCGACGCGGAGCCCCGGGCGAGCATGCCGCCGACGATCGTGGACGTGGCGAGCGCCGCCCCGGACGAGAGCGCCGAGAGGAGGATCGCGAACCCGGCCGACAGGTGCAGGACGGAGATCGAATAGATCGAGAGGTACGGACCGAAGCCCGCCCCGAACGCGGCGAACGCGATCGAGCGGATGAACGGCTCGAGGTCGTTCCTCGATGCCGCGAATCGCGGCGCGGTCGCCGCCGCTGCGGCACCCGCCGTCGCCTCAGCCCGCGGCATGGCCGATGGCGCGGGGGCGCTCCCAGGAGTCGCCACTCCTGGAGTCGCCACCATCGTTCGGGCCGCGGTGACGCGAACGCGTCCCGGGTGCGGCAGGCCCCGGATGATTGCCAGCTCGACGATGGCGGCGATCCCGGCGAGAGCGAAGACGAACGCGTAGATCCGAACGCCAAGCGCGCCACTTCCGACCTGGACGAGGAGCGCGACCGGAAGGAGGAGGATCGCCCCGAGACCGAGCGTGAGGCCCATGACGCGGGGCGCGACGAATCGGCGTTCCGGGTCCGGAAGGACCGCCCCGTACCAGGCGAGGAGGTTCGCCCCGCCGATCGTCGTCGCCGCCCCGCCGAGACTCATGACGATGCCGATCGCGGCGATCGCGACGATGTGCGGGATCACGCCGGCCCAGCCGAGGAGGGTGAATGCCGCGAGAAGGAAGCCCCGCGTCTCGCCGACTCCGAGGATGACGAGCGTGACCCGCCGGAGGTCGCCGTCCGTCCGCTCGAGGAGCCACGGCACGCGAAGCTGGGCGGCCGAGCAGGCGACCGGGAGGACGCCGATGATCGTCGCCACCGCCGGGTGCGCGCCGAGGGCGAGGAGAAGCGGGATCGTCAGGCCGTCGCTCACGAGGGCCGCGACGACAGCGGAGCTCAGGCCGATGCGGAGGAACGTCGCGTACCGGGGATGGCCGAAAGCGCGCCATTCCCGGGTCGTTCGCCGAGTCTCGTTGTTCAGCTGGTCGCGCCATCCCATCGCCGCAAGCGTACCGCCGCCCGAGGCGAGTTTCGTGAAGCCTCGCCGGTGGCGCGTACCATCCGATCGATGACCGACGCCCACGACGGTTCCGATCGCCCGACGAACCGACTCGCCGGCGAGACGAGCCCGTACCTCCTCCAGCATTCCCACAATCCCGTCGACTGGTATCCGTGGGGCCCGGAGGCGCTCGAGTCGGCACGCGCGCTGGACCAGCCGATCTTCCTCTCGATCGGCTACGCCGCCTGCCACTGGTGCCACGTGATGGAGCGCGAGTCGTTCGAGGACGAGGCGACGGCGGCCGACCTTCGCCGCGACTTCGTCGCGATCAAGGTGGACCGCGAGGAGCGCCCGGACCTCGACGCCGTGTACATGGCCGCCGTCCAGGCGATGACCGGCGGCGGTGGCTGGCCGATGAGCGTCTTCCTCACTCCCGACGGTCACCCGTTCTACGGCGGGACGTACTTCCCGCCGGAGCCGCGCCACGGCCTGCCGGGTTTCCGCCAGGTCCTCGCGGGCGTGGCTGCCGCATGGCGCGATCGTCGAGCGGAGCTCGAGGCGTCCGGCCAGCGGCTCGTCCAGGCGATCGTCGAGTCGCGGATGCCCGTCGCCGCGGACCCGGGATTGGGGCCGGATCGCCAGGTGCTCGAGGCCGCCGTCGCGACGCTGCAGGGGTCGTTCGATGCCCGCCGCGGTGGCTGGGGCGGCGCCCCCAGGTTCCCGCCCTCCATGACGATCGCGTTCCTCCTCCGGCGATCGGCCGGTCCCGACGGTCGGCCGGGCTCGGACCCCGATGCCATGGCGATGGCCCGGCGGACGCTCGATGCGATGGCGGCCGGCGGCATCCACGATCAGCTCGGCGGTGGATTCCATCGCTATGCCACGGACGCCGGCTGGCTCGTCCCGCACTTCGAGCAGATGCTCTACGACAACGCGCTCCTCGCGGACGCATACCTCGACGCGTGGCGCCTCACGGGGGAGCCGGCCTATCGCGGTGTCGCGTTCGGCGTGCTCGACTTCATCGCCCGCGACCTGCGGAGATCGGACGGCACGTTCGCGGCGAGCCTCGATGCCGACACGCTCGGCGTCGAGGGCGCGACCTTCACCTGGGCCGCGGCGGAGATCGGGGCCGCGCTCGGCGACGAGGCCGCCCTGTTCGCTGCGGCGTACGGCGTGACGGAGGGCGGCAACTGGGAGGGCCGCACGATCCTTTCGCGAGTGCGGGACGACGCAGAGCTCGCGGAGCGGTTCGGACGTCCTGAGGCGGAGGTCGCCGAGCGGCTCGCTGCCGCCCGCGCCGAACTGTTCGTGCAGCGCTCACGGCGCCCCCAGCCGGCCCGTGACGACAAGGCGCTCACCGCCTGGAACGGCCTCGCCATCGGAGCGTTCGCCCGCGCGGCCGCCGCGGTCGACGCACCTGAACGGGCAACGCGCTATCGCGACCTCGCGACCACGGCCGCGACGGCGCTCCTCGCCGGCGTCCGCGACTCGGACGGTCGGATCCGGCGGTCGTGGAAGGACGGTCGGGCGACGGCGGACGGCGTCCTCGAGGATCACGCCGACCTCGCGGCGGGGCTGCTCGCGCTCTACGAAGCCACGTTCGACGAGCGCTGGTTCGTCGCCGCACGCGACCTGGCCGACGCGATCCTCGACCGCTTCGCCGACCCGGAGGGTGGCTTTTTCGACACCGCGGCGGACGCCGAGGCGCTCATCGCCCGGCCGAAGGAGCTCCAGGACAACGCCGTCCCGTCCGGCGGGGCGATGTCGACGACCGTGCTCCTGCGGCTCGCTGCCCTGACGGGCGAGGGGCGCTATCGCGACGCGGCGGACGCCGCCCTCCGCGGCGTGGTCCCGGTCGCGCCGCGGCATCCGTCGTTCTTCGGCCAGTGGCTCGTCGCGATCGACCTCTCCCTCGCGGCGGTGGCCGAGGTGGCGATCGTCGGATCGCCGGTGGCGCCGGAAACGGTGGCCCTCGTGGACGTCGCTCGACGCGGTCTGCGCCCGCACCTCGTGCTCGCCGTGGGCCTCGATCCCCCGTCGAGCGCCGTGCCGCTGCTCCAGGGCCGCTTCGCACTCCACGATCGAGCGACCGCGTTCGTGTGCCGAGACTTCGCCTGCCGCCAGCCGGTCCACGAACCCGCGGCGCTCGCCGCCCTTCTGCTTGAGTAGGCGTCCGCATTCACGATCAGGTGCGTTGCGACGGCCCGAACCACACGGCCCATCAACACGGCACGAACCAGGACACGGCCCGAACCAGGGCATTGACATCAAGATGTGCTGTACCTATGCTTTGATGCATGAGGACCACGGTCAAGATCGAGGATCGGTTGCTGGTGGAGGCAAAGGCACAGGCCGTTGCCTCCGGCCGGACGCTCAACGCGGTCGTCGAAGACGCGCTCCGGGAATCGATGGGGCGGCGTGCCGGTGATCGTCGCTCGCAGCCGGTCGCCCTGCCGACATTCCCGGGCGCAACGCTCCGTCCCGGTGTCGACCTCGACGACACGGCGGGCCTGGTCGATCTGATGGATGGAGCGGACTCCTGATCCTCATCGACGTCAACATCCTCGTGTACGCCTATCACGAGGGGGCCCCGGATCACCATCGGTTCCGGGCGTGGTTGACGTCCGTCGTCGAAGGAGACGAGCCCTACGGCCTGTCCGAGCTCGTCCTCAGCGGGTTCCTTCGCGTCGCGACGCACACGCGCATCTTCTCGCCACCGTCGCCGATCGATCGGGCACTCGGATTCGCCGCCGTCCTCCGAGGTGAGCCGAACGCGGTCATCGTGTCACCGGGTGCCCGTCACTGGGACATCTTCGAGCGCCTCTGCATCGAGGTGGGCGCCAGGGGCAACATCGTCCCGGACGCTTACCTCGCCGCCCTCGCGATCGAATCCGGGAGCGAATTCATCACGACCGACCGCGACTTCAGTCGATTCCCGGGCCTCCGCTGGCGCCACCCCTTCCCCGCCTGACGATCGGACGACGCGCTTTCGGCCGTCGCCGCATCACGCCGAGTCGCGGGCGACGGCCGCGCCGAGATTGCGGAGGAGATTGAGGCCCGCTTCGACCTCGGACGCCGGCGCGTACGGGCCGGGCATGAGGAAGCATGGGCGTCCGGCGACGGCGACACCGTCGAGCGTTCCCCAGCGCTCGGCGAGCCGGCGTCCGGCGACGGCGCTCGCCACTCGCTTGTAGACGAAGACCACGGCGCCGGCTCGCCAGATCGCGACCTTCTGCCAGAGCGGTCCGACGCCGGCGGTGAGTTCGCGGTCCGAAGCGACATCCCGTGGCGTGGGCCGCTTGATGAGGTCCGTGATCCCGTGACCGGCCGCGAGGAGCGCGTCGTCCGCCGTCTCGATCGGCGTCCCGGGCGGGAGGATCCCGGCGACGATGAGGCGCCGCCAGAACGTCCGGCCGAGGCGACCCTGGTGGTAGTGGCCGGCGACGAAGCTCACCGGTGACGGATTGAGCCCGACGAACAGGAGGCCGCCGCGCTTCGGTGGCAGATCGGCGAGCGTCTCCACGTCGTCGTCCCCGATCCGGACGGTCGTGCGGTGCGGGCCCGGCGGGGGCCGCTCGAGGAGCGTGGCCAGGTCGACGATGTCCGGCGGCGTCTCACCCGATCCTGGCGGTGTCATGCTCCGGCTGGCGGGGACGCGAGGAGGTCGGCGTATGTCTCGATCCGCCGGGACCGGAGGTACGAGCCCGGTCCGCCGGACCGCTCGACCGCCGCCGCGCTCAGGGTCGCGACGACCAGCCGCGGCCGATCGTAGCCGGCGGAGACGAGCGTCCCGTCCGGCGCGGCGATGCCGCTGCCTCCGAAGAACGTCACCGTCGCGCGGCGTTCGACGGTGTTGGCCAGGGCGACATGGACGTTGTTCTCGATCGCCCGACTCATGAGGTTCGCCGCCTGCTGGACACGATACGGCTCCATGTCCGCGGAGGGCACGGCGATGAGGTCCGCGCCGCCGAGGGTGAGCAGCCGGGCGACCTCGGGATATTCGATGTCGGCGCAGATCGCGACGCCGACGCGGAGGGGCGGCCGGTCCGCACGGAGTGGCACCGGGATCACCGGATATCGGTCGCCGGGGGCGAACGCGCCGTGCTCGCCGTCGAAGAGGTGGGTCTTCCGGTAGGCCCCGAGCCGGCGGCCGTCGCGGCCCACGACGAGCGCGGTGTTGAACGGCCGGTCCGGGGGGCTCGGGTTCCGCTCGATGAACCCGACGACGAGCGCGATGTCGGCGTGCCGGGCGATCTCCCCGAGCGCGGTCGCGATGGGCCCGTCGAGCTCCTCCGCGAGAGCGAGGACCGCCGGTCGCAGCGAGTAGCCCTGGGCGAAGCACTCCGGGAAGACGACGAGCTCGGCCCCTGCCCGGGCCGCCCGGTCCGCATAGCGGCGGACTGTCGCGAGGTTGCGGGACGGCTCGCCGACGGTCGCGCCCACCTGGGCGACGGCGATCCGGATCCCGTCGATGTCGCCGCCGGCCGGCGCTCCGTCCGCGTCGCCCCCGGGCTCACTCGCGCCCGTGACCGACCTCCTCCGGCAGCTCGTACCACGACATCCGGTCGCCGACCCGGGACCGGAGCTTCCAGCGGGTTGACTTCGGCGCCGCGTCGATCGCCGCCCGCAGGTCGCGGATCTGGGCGACCGGGTCGTAGCGGAGCGGTCGGCCGGTCTCGAGCTCGCCGGGCTGGAGATCCACCTCGTGGAAGAGTCGCAGCTTGTCGAGGTTCTCGGTGAGCGTCCGCCACCAGCCCCAGTCGTTCGCGGCGAGGGCGACGATCCGCGTCGTGTTGATCGCGGACGACCCCGTCGTCGCGTCCGTCGCGCCGTCCGTCGTCCCGAGCGGGTGCTCGCCGAGGAGGATGAGCGCGTCGAGGACGTCCTTGCGGTTGATGCGGACCACCTGGAGCTTGGAGAGGAGGAGCTCGGCGAGCGGCAGGGTGGGACTCGTCGTCGCGAGTCGATCGCCGAACTCGAACATGTGGCACATCTCGAGGCGATCCACGAGGACGTCCACCGGCCGGGAATGCGGCTCGTCGACGAAGTACAGCTGCTTGTGGCCGTACAGCGCGTTGTACTGCTTGTCCGGCGTGTAGCCCTCGCCGACGAGGAGCTCGACGACCGCCTTGCGGTCCCTGCTCCGGGTCGCGAAGTCGATGTCGCGGCCGTCGCGATCGACGCGGGCCGTCCAGGTCGGGGCCTGGGCGTGGAAGGCGAGGCCGCCCATGAGGCGCAGGAGGAGACTGCGCGACTCGGCGATGCCGATGATCCGGACCGCCTCCGCGAGGGGGTCGTCCAGGGTCCGGGTGGCCGACGTCATCGGGGGTCCTCTCGAGTGCGCGGTTCGTGCACGAATCGGCCGTCCGCCGCGAGTGCCGGTCAGTATACTTGCGCCGCCTTCGATGTTCGAAGGCTCGATCCGCGCCGGAGGAGGACGCGGAACGACGCCCGGCGACCGCCGGCGCGAGGTGGGCGCCAGAGCGGTCGGTTGACTGACTGGAGGCGAACGTCTGATGGCCGCGCCACAAAGTGGTCGTGCGCTCTTCACGAGACAGTCGTCGGGGCTCGTCCGTGAGGTCAGCGTCGTCAACGCGCTGTTCTTCAACACGGCGGCATTCATCGGGGTGGGTCTCGGCTGGTATCCGGTCTTCTACTCGCTCGCCGGGATCAGCGTCGGGACGTACGCGGGCTTCACCACCTACGGCTGGGCAGCGCTCATCGTGGGTGCTTTCTCCGTCCTCCTCGCGCTCATCTTCGCGTCCCTCACGAGCGTCATGCCGCGGTCCGGCGGCGACTACGTGTTCACGAGCCGGATCGTCCCCAGGGTCGGGCCGTTCCTCGGCTGGATGGAGAGCTGGACGCTCGCCTTCAGCTCGCTCGCGATCATCGCCTTCGAAGTTCCCATCGTCGTCCAGAACCTCCAGATCACCGGCCGGATCATCGGCCTCGGGACGGGGAGCAGCTTCTTCGGCGGGGCGAACAGCTGGTTCACGGACGACACCGGCCTGATCACCGGCGTGCCGGGGTTCATCGCGGCCCTCATCGTCCTCGCCCTCGTGGCGGTCATCGTCTTCCAGCCGACGCGGCGCTTCCACCGCATCGTCACGACGCTCGCCCTGCTCAGCCTCGCGGCCGGCGTCCTCATGTTCGTCCTCGGTCTGACGGCGATCGACCCGGCGACATTCGCCGCGAACCTGCCCGGCGTGGCCGGTGGCGTGACGGTCGACCAGCTGGCGGCGGCCGCCGACAAGGCGAATCTCATCGACCACGGCGCGGGCCTCAATCTCGACCCGGCGGTCTTCAGCTTCATGGCCGGCATCCTCCTCTTCCAGTACATCGGCTTCCAGTACAGCGCCTACATCGCCGGCGAGGTCCGCGGCAATGTCCGGCGGAGCATCCTCATCGCGATGCTCGGCGCGCTGGCGATCGCGGTCTTCATGAACTCGGTGTACACGGACTTCATCGCCGCCCGCCTCGGCATCAACGGCCAGGTCGGCTGGGGCGCCGCCTGGTGGGGATTCGTGACGCAGCCCGCCCTCCCGCTCGGCCAGCCGAACTCGATGCCGCTCATGGGCGTCATCGCGAACCCCGGCCTGTGGCCGATCTGGGCCCTCATCAGCCTCGCCGTGACGGTCTTCCCGTTCCTCCTCTGCCCGGTCTACATCGTGTTCCTCTCGCGGGTGCAGCTCGCCTGGAGCCTCGATCGCCAGGTGCCGGAGTGGTTCGGGACGGTGTCGGAGCGGCTCCGCGCGCCGGCCAACGCGATCCTCGCCGCCCTGGTCGTGGCGGTCCTCTTCGCGGCGTTCCAGAACTTCCCGCTCCTCAACTACATCCCCGGAGCGAGCGGCCTCTCGCCGACCGGCAAGCTCAACCTCGTCGCGACCGCGTGGTTCGGCATCCTCGCCGGCGGCCTGACGTGGATCATGCCGGGCGTCAACGCCGTGCTCGTGCGGTTCACCCGGCCGGACCTCGTCCGGGACGCGCCGTACGCGTTCGCCCTGCCGTTCCTCGGCATCGTCTGGCTCGTGTTCGCCGTCGTCCTCTACTGGTACGCCGGGATCCTGCCGATCTGGAACAACATCACCGGCCAGGGTTCCGACGCCCTCGCCTACCTGAACAAGCAGGGCGTGACGTTCGTCGTCATCGTCGTCGTCGTCGGCGTCGCGATCTATGTCGTCCAGTCGCTCCGCAACCGGGCGCACGGCATCGACACGCGCCTCATGTACCGGGAGCTCCCGCCGGACTGACCCCGCGTCCCGATCGAGCAAGGCACCGATGGCGAAACCGTTCCGGCTCTACATCTGCAGCGATATCCACGCCTCCGAACGGGCGTGGCGGAAGCTCCTCAACGCGACGCGGGCGAACGTCTACAAGGTGGACGCCGTCCTCATCGCCGGCGACCTCACGGGCAAGGCCCTCGTGCCGATCGTCGAGGACCCGGCCGGGACGTGGACGGCGACCGTCCTCGGATCGCGGCGCGTCGCCCGCACGGAGCCGGCGCTGGCCGACCTCGAACGCTCCATCGCCGACCTCGGCTACTACGGCACGCGCGTCTCACCCACCGAGCAGGCCGCGATGGATTCCGACCCGGCGGTCGTGCGGCGCCATTTCGAGGAGCAGATCTCGCGTCGGGTCCGCGAGTGGATGACGCTCGCGGCCGAGCGCCTCGACGGCTCGAAGATCCCGGTCTACCTCATGCCCGGCAACGACGACGACTTCGAGATCGACGCCGTCCTCGCCGACTCCGCGTACGCGAAGAACGTGAACGAGCAGGTCGTCGATCTCACCCCTTGGCACCAGCTCGTCAGCATGGGCTGGTCGTCGCCGACGCCGTGGTCGACGCCGCGCGAGCTGCCGGAGGAGGAGTTCCTCGATCGATTGTCGGGGCTGTTCCGCGGCGTCCGCGATCCGCGGAAGACGGTGATGATGACCCACGTCCCGCCGTACGATTCCGGGCTCGACACGGCGCCGCTCCTCTCGCCGGACCTCCAGCCGACGATCAGCGCGGGCGACGTCCTCCGCGGCCCCGTGGGCTCGACCGGCGTGCGGCGAGCGATCGAGTCGTTCCGGCCGGTCCTCGGGGTCCATGGCCACATCCACGAATCGGGCGGCGAACGGCGCATCGGGGACACGGTCTGCGTCAACGCCGGCTCCGAGGCGGCCCACGGCATCCTCCGCGGCTACCTCATCGACCTCACCGCCGACGGAGTGGAGCGGACACTCCGCGTCGAGGGCTGACGGCCGGCCCCGATCCGTCCGGAGTCGCTCGGCGGCCGGACGTGGCCGGACGCGGCCGAAGGTGGCGCGGGATCACGAGACGGAGCGCCGTGTGGGTCGTCGAGAAGCTCGCGACCTTGTTGTCGATGAGGCCGGCGGCCCGCGCCGCGTCGATCACGTCGACGTCGCGGAGCGTCGCCGCCCTGCCCTTCCGCGAGACGACCCAGATCGCGCCGTTCGGCACGAGAGAGGCGCGGAGGGCTGGGAGGCGGGCGAGCGCTCGAGCGTCGTCGGCGGCGAGGAAGATGACGTCCGTGTCCGGCGGTGGCGCCTCGTCCGAGCCGAGCTCGACGACGTCCGCGGTCCGCTCGGCGAGGAGCCGCCGGAACTCGTCGTCGTCGACGCCGGCGATCGCCACCCGGGCGGCCGGGCGCACGCCGAGCTTGTCGATGAGCGGCGTCGTGTAGCGACGTTCCATGGCCGCTATCGTGCCACGCGTGGCAGGCGACGATCCGCTCCTGGTCTTCGGGCGGCGCTCGACGACGTACGACTTCGGGCCCGGCCACCCGCTGACCCCGGAGCGGTTCGGGCCGGGGATCGACCTGCTGCGGGCTGTGGGCGCAGAGCCCGGGCTCGCGCCCGAACCGGCCACCGACGACGAGCTCGCCCGCTGTCACGACCGGCGGTACATCGCGACGGTCCGCGCCTTCGCCGACGATCCGGATCGCCCGCTGGCGGCGGGGATCGGCCCGGGCGGTGACGATCCGCCGTTCCTCGGGATGCACGACGCGGCGGCCGCGGTCGCCGGCGGCTCGCTGGCGGCGATGGCAGCGATCCTCGACGGCCGCACGGCGCACGCGTTCCATCCGGGCGGCGGCCTCCACCACGCGATGCGCGACCGCGCGTCCGGGTTCTGCATCTACGACGATCCGGCCCTCGCCATCGACCTCGCCCGACGGGCGGGACAGCGGGTCCTCTACGTCGACCTGGACGTCCATCACGGCGACGGCGTCGAGGCGATCCATGCCGCCGATCCTGGCGTCCTGACCCTCTCGATCCATGAGTCGGGCCGGACGCTGTTCCCGATGACCGGGTTGGTCGAGCCGCCACCCGGCGCGGCACCCGGATCCGTCGTCAACGTCCCGCTCGAGGCGTTCACCGGCGCCGACGTCTGGCTCGAGGCCGTCGAGCGGATCGTCCCCCTCGCCGCGGAGCGCTTCCGACCGGACGTCGTCGTGAGCCAGCACGGCGCGGACAGCCACGCCTGGGACCCGCTTGCGCACCTTCGAGTGACGACGACCGCGATGGGTGCGGCCGCCCGTATCGTCGATGCGATCGCCCACCGGTACGCCGCCGGCCGCTGGCTTGCGACGGGCGGCGGGGGATACGACATCCATCGGGTCGTGCCGCGGGCATGGGCGCTCGTCTGGCTCGCCGGCGCGCATCGGGTGGTCGCGCCCGGGACCGCCACACCCGAGACATGGCGTGCCCGCTGGGCCGCCGAAGCGGAGCGGTTCGGGACCCCGGAGCTGCCGGCGACGCTCGAGGACGATCCCGCGGTCGGCGCCTCGGTCGATCGCCGGTCGAAGCTGGCCGACGACGCCTCGCGCCGGGTCATCGCCGAGGTCGTCGCGCGCCTCGAGCGGCTCACCTGAGAAGCGGGCCATCCGGCCCGGCCGGGTGGCCCATGAACTCGGGCCGTTGGCCCCCTTGGCCGCGGCGCCCCGGTGGGGCATCCTGATCACACGGGACCTGCCCTGCTGCAGGAACGGGAAGGGAGAGGGAAATGGCAAAGTTTCGCTCGTACGCCGTGCCGCTGGCGCTGCTCGCGGCGGTCGTGCTCGTGTTCATGGAGAATCCGTGGGTCAGCCCGCCGAAGGAGATCGATCCGGCGCTGACGGTGATCTTCTGGGCACTCTTCATCGTCGTCACACTCCTCCTGTTCGAGGACCGCAAGCAGCCTCAGGCGGAGGAGGTGGAGGTCGAGGGCCCGGCCTTCACCCGCTATCTCTTCAGCAACACTCGCGCGGGCCTGCTGTGGCTGCCGATCCGGATCTTCGTCGGCTTCGAGTGGGCCGTCGCTGGCTGGGAGAAGCTCACCGGCAGCGGCTGGGTGGACGGCGGCGCGCCGCTCCTCGGGTACTGGAATCGTGCGGTCGCGATCCCGGCGACCGGTCGACCGCCGATCACGTTCGACTGGTACCGCACGTTCCTGCAGGTCCTCATCGACAACCACGCGCAGGGGTGGTTCGCATGGCTCATCGCGGTCGGCGAGCTCGCCGTGGGCGTCGGCCTCCTCGTCGGGGCGCTCGTCGGCGTGGCGGCGTTCTTCGGCATCGTCATGAACATGTCGTACATGCTCGCCGGCACGACGTCGACGAACCCCGTCATGTTCGCCCTCGCCATCGGGCTCATCCTCGCCTGGCGGGTCGCCGGCCACTACGGCGTGGACCGCTGGCTCCTGCCGCGGCTCGGCGTTCCATGGCGGGCGAAGGTCGCGACCACGCAGCCGGCTCGAGGTGTCGCCTCCGCGACCTGACCATCCCGGCCGCCGCCCAGGCCGCTGCCGACCCCGGCAGCGGCCGACCATATACTCGGCGCCCGTGGCCACGACCGTCACCCCACCGCCCGACGACCGCCCGGGCCCGCGTCCTGCCGGACGGGTCGGCGACCCGCTCGCCCCGTTCAGCCCGCCCGTGCGGGCCTGGTTCAGCGGGACGTTCGCGACGCCGACCCGTGCCCAGGTGGACGGCTGGACGGCGATCGCCGCCGGCCGTCACACCCTCATCCATGCTCCGACCGGGAGCGGCAAGACGCTCGCCGCGTTCCTCTGGTGCCTTGACCGACTCGTCGTCGATCCGTCGCCCCCGCCGACCCGGACGCGGCCGGCCACCGTCCGGACGCTCTACGTCTCGCCGCTCAAGGCGCTCACGTATGACATCGAGCGGAACCTCCGCGCCCCGCTCGCCGGGATCGCCCTCGCCGCCGAGCGTCTCGGCGGGACCGCGCCGCGGATCTCCATCGCCAGCCGGACCGGCGACACCCCGGCGGCCGAACGACGCGATCTCGTCCGACACGCCCCGGACATCCTCATCACGACGCCCGAATCGCTGTATCTCATGCTCACGAGCGGCGCCGGCGAGATCCTCCGCGACGTCGAGCACGTCATCGTGGACGAGATCCACACGATGGCTGGCACGAAACGGGGAGCGCACCTCGCGCTGAGTCTCGAGCGGCTCGAGGTCCTCCGCCCGGCCGGGCGACGTCCCGCCCAGCGGATCGGCCTGTCCGCCACGCAGCGTCCGCTCGAGACGGTCGCCCGCTTCCTCGGCGGGGTGGGGCCGGGTCGCGACGTCGCGATCGTCGATGCGGGCGCGGCCGCCTCGCTCGAGCTCACCGTGATCGTCCCGGTGGACGACATGACCCGCCTCGGCGATGGGGTCCCGCCCGGCGACGGGCCCGCGGGTGCGGCCTCGGCCCCCGAGGCGCGATCGAGCATCTGGCCCGCCATCCACCCGCGGATCCTCGAGCTCATCCGGGCCCATCGGAGCACGATCGTCTTCACGAACAGCCGCCGGCTCGCCGAGCGGCTCGCGCAGCGCCTCAACGACCTCGCCGGCGAGCAGCTCGTGCGGGCCCATCACGGGAGCGTCGCGCGGGAGCAGCGGCTCGCGATCGAGGAGGACCTCAAGGCCGGTCGCTCGCCGGCGATCGTCGCCACGTCGAGCCTCGAGCTCGGCATCGACATGGGCGCCGTGGACCTCGTCATCCAGGTCGAATCGCCGTCATCCGTCGCGAGCGGCCTCCAGCGCGTGGGGCGGGCGGGCCATCACGTCGGCGCCCCGAGCCGCGGCATCTTCTTCCCCAAGTTCCGCGGCGACCTGCTCGAGACGGCCGTGGTGACCGAGCGGATGCGGGCCGGGGCCATCGAGACGACGACGATGCCGCGCAACCCACTCGACGTCCTCGCCCAACAGATCGTCGCGATGGCGGTCATGGACTCCTGGACGGCCGAGACGATCGGCGCGGTGGTGCGTCGCGCGGCCCCGTACGAGACGCTGAGCGAGGAGGCCCTCGAGGGGGTCCTCGCCATGCTCGCCGGAGCCTATCCCTCCGACGAGTTCGCGGAGCTCCGACCGCGCCTCGTGTGGGACCGCACGACCGGCGAGATCGTCGCGCGCCGTGACGCGCGGGTTGTCGCGGTCACCTCCGGGGGGACGATCCCGGATCGCGGCCTGTTCGGGGTCTTCCTCGTCGGCGAGCCCGGGACGCCGGGTCGTCGTGTCGGCGAGCTCGATGAGGAGATGGTGTACGAGGCGCGTGCCGGTGAGGTCATCACCCTCGGCGCGACGAGCTGGCGGATCGAGGAGATCGGCCACGACCGCGTGACGGTCAGCCCGGCGCCCGGCATCCCGGGCCGGCTGCCGTTCTGGCACGGCGACGCCCTCGGGCGGCCGGTCGAGCTCGGCCGGGCGCTCGGTGCCTTCGTGCGGACCATGGAGACGACGCTCGACGGGACGGCCCGCGGTCGGGGCGCCGCGATCGCCCGGCTCCGGGAGCGCCACGACCTCGACGAGCGGGCGGCCGAGAACCTCATCGCCTATCTCGAGGAGGAGACGGAGATCGCCGGCGCCCTGCCGACCGATCGCCGCATCGTCATCGAGCGGTTCCGCGACGAGCTCGGCGACTGGCGGCTCGTCGTGCTCAGCCCGTTCGGCGGTCGCGTCCATGCCCCCTGGTCGATCGCCATCGAGGCCCGCCTCGCCGAGCGCCTCGGATCGGAGGTCCGGACGATCTGGTCGGACGACGGGATCGCCATCCGGCTGCCGGAGGGTGCCGCGGAGACGGACGCGGCGGCGGTCGAGGCGATCGTCTTCCCCGACGCCGATGAGGTGGAGGATCTCGTCGTCGGCGGGATCGCCGCGTCGAGCCTCTTCGCCTCGCGCTTCCGGGAGAACGCGGCGCGGGCGCTCCTCCTGCCTCGACGCCGGCCCGGCCGCCGCACGCCGCTGTGGCAGCAACGGCAGCGAGCCGCGGACCTCCTCGCCGTCGCGAGTCGCTACGGGAGCTTTCCGATCCTCGTCGAGACGTATCGCGAGTGCCTCTCGGACGTCTTCGACCTCACCGCCCTGCGCGAGATCCTCGCTGCTGTCGCCCGCCGGGAGATCGCCGTCCACCGGGTCGAGACGGTCCGGGCCTCCCCGTTCGCGTCGTCGCTCCTCTTCGACTACGTCGCGACGTACATGTACGAGGGAGATGCGCCGCTCGCGGAGCGCCGGGCGGGCGCGCTGACCCTCGATCGGGACCTCCTTCGCGAGCTGCTCGGCCAGGAGGAGCTGCGCGAGCTGCTCGACCCGGCGGCCCTCGCCGACCTGGAGCTCGCGCTGCAGGGGCTCGCCGAGGACCACCGCGTCTCGAACGAGGAGCGGCTCCACGATCTCCTCCGCCGGATCGGCGATCTCCGCCCGGACGAAGTCGCCGCCCGAGCCGAGGGCGGAGCAGCGACGGCTGCCGGCTGGCTGGAGGCGCTCCGGACGAGCCGCCGCGCGGTCGTCGTCCGCGTCGCGGGTGAGGATCGCTGGATCGCGATGGAGGACGTCGCCCGGTACCGGGATGCGCTCGGGGTCCAGCCCCCGGCCGGGGTCCCGGAGGCGTTCCTCGTGCCTGTCGCGAACGCCCTCGACGGGATCCTCGCCCGCTGGGCGCGCAGCCACGGCCCGTTCCTCACGGACGAGCCAGCCCGGCGATGGGGTCTGCCGGCACGAGCGATCGAGGACGCGCTCGAGCGGCTCCTCGCGGCGGGGACGATCCTCCGCGGCGAGTTCCGTCCCGGCGGCGCCGACCGTGAGTGGTGCGACCCGGAGGTCCTCCGATCGCTCCGCCGACGCTCGCTCGCCCGGCTCCGGCATGAGGTGGAGCCGGTCGAGCAGACGGCGCTCGGACGGTTCCTGCCCGCCTGGCACGGCATCGTGCCGCTCGATCCGGGCGGCGGGGCGTCCCGCGCGCCAGGTCCAGTCCGACCGGCTCGATCATCGGCCGCGCTCGAGCGCCTCGCGGAGGTCGTCGCCCAGCTCGCGGACGTCCCGATCCCGGCGTCCGTGCTCGAACGCGACGTCCTCCCGGCCCGGATCCCGGCCTACGAACCGCGGCTCCTCGACGAGCTCGGCGCCCTCGGCGAGGTCGCCTGGGAGGGGCGGGGGAGCCTCAACCGCGACGATGGGAGGATCGCCCTCCGTCGCCCCGCCGCGGGCGGGAGGCCGGAAGCGGGGGACCGCACCGCCGCCATGGGCTCGGACGCCGGCCCGTCGGCGGATCGTCCGAGCGGACCGCTCCATCACGCGATCCGACGTCACCTCGAGGCGCGCGGCGCGTCGTTCTACCGCGAGCTCTCGGCAGCAGCCCGCGGCGCCCCTGACCGGGAGCTCCTCGACGCGCTGTGGGATCTCGTCTGGGCCGGGGAGGTGACGAACGACACGTTCGCGCCGCTGCGGGCGCTCCGGTGGCGTCGCCCGAGCCGCTCCGGCGTCCGGCCGCGGCCCGGCCGGCTCACCGCCCTCGGGCCACCGGAGGCGGCTGGCCGCTGGTCCCTCGTCGATCGATCGGCCGCCGGTGCCGGCATTCGGACGGCCGCCCTCCACGCGACGGCGGTCGCCCTCCTCGAGCGTCACGGGATCGTCACCCGCGAGACCGTCGCCAGTGAGGCGATCGATGGCGGCTTCGCCGGGATCTATCCGGTGTTCCGGGCGATGGAGGAGGCCGGCCGGATCCGGCGCGGCTACTTCATCGAGGGACTTGGTGGGGCGCAATTCGCCCTCGCCGGCGCCCTCGATCGTCTCCGCGCCGTCCGCGAGCCGTCCTCGGACCGGCCGCGCGTCGATCTCCTCGCCGCGACGGATCCCGCGAATCCGTACGGCGTCACGCTTCCGTGGCCGCGACGCGACGACGCCGACCGCCGCCCATATCCACGGGCCGCCGGAGCGTACGTCGTCCTCGTCGACGGCGCAGCCGTCCTCTATCTCGAGCGTGGCGGCACATCGCTCCAGCCGCTGCCGGCGGCGGACGCGCCGGCGACCGCGTCCATCGCCCTGCGGGCACTCGGCGCGCTCGTCGCCGACGGTCGGGTCCGCGACCTCGTCGTGACGAAGGTCGCCGGGGAGCCGGTGAGCGGCTCGGCCTGGCGCGGCCGGCTCATCGACGCCGGGTTCGTGCCCGGCTATCGCGGCCTGACGCTCGGTCGCCCGAGCCGCTGATCGCCCGAGCCGCTGATCGGCCACCAACCGTCCCTGGAACCGTGCGACGTTCGCTGGATCCCACCCGCGGCACCCACGTGACGCTGCCGCTCCCGGTCAGCGAGGTGGGGTTGGCGCTGACGGCGAGGCCGATCTGGGGGGCGCGGGGCGGATCGCGCACCCAGGTGTGAGAACATCCGGCGCAAGTGTCGCGATATCGGCGCCAGAATCGAGTCGCCGCCGGAGGGAACGCGGATCACATGACGGGCGCGCGCGCAGTCATCGACCTCCATTGCCACACCGCCGCAAGCTTCGATTCGCTCGCCTCGCCCGAGTCCGTGGTCCGTGCGGCCTCATCCCGCGGTCTCACCCATCTCGCGATCACGGACCACGATCGGATCGATGGCGCGCTCCGGGCCCGGGACGCCGCACCGGAAGGCCTTACGGTGATCGTGGGTGAGGAGGTTCGAACCCTGGAGGGCGATCTCATCTGCGTCTTCCTCGAGCGCCCGATCCCATCCGGATCGCCCGTCCTCGAGGCGATCGCCGCCGCGCGGGATCAGGGCGGGCTCGTCGGCATCCCGCACCCGTTCGACCGACATCGCGCGTCGTTGCTCATGAACCCGGATCTGGAAGAGCTCGCCGGGTTGGTCGACTGGATCGAAACGTGGAACGCTCGACTCGTTGATCGCGGAGGCAACGAGCGGGCGGCGACGTTCGCCCGCGAGCACGGCCTGCCCGGCATCGCGGTCTCCGACGCCCATTCGATCCTCGAGGTGGGCGTGGCGCATTCGACGCTCATCGGTGATCCCTCGACATCGGCCGGCCTTCGCGACGCCCTGCCGTCCGTATCCCACGGCTTTGGCCGCGCGCCGGACGTGGCCCGCAGCACCTCTCCGATCGGTCGGCTCATGGGGCGGGCTCGAGGCGAACACAGAGCGCCATCACCGGATCCCACCGCGATCGGATCCACCGCGAACCGCACGGATCGCGAACAGTGAACGAGGGACCGTCGCCAGGAGGCATCGTTGCGGTAGCCGACCCGATCGTCTGCCCATATCTCGGCCTCGCGGACGATCCCCGATCGCACTTCGCGTTCGCGACGGCCGCCCATCGCTGCCACAGCGCATCGCGGCCTGAACGGATCGAGGTCACCCATCAGGGCTCGTTCTGCCTAAGCCCGGACTACCCCGCCTGCGGACGCTACGTCGTTCCTGCCGGCCCCGCTCCGGGATCGTCGGTCCTCCCCGGTCGTGCCGCGGAAGTGCCGGTCGAGGTCGTCCGCGGCCGTGTCCGATGGCGGGCTGGAGGGGCCAGGCTACGCAGGCTCGCGTTCGGTGCGGCCTTCCTCCTCGTGGGTCTCATCGCCGTCGCGATCCTCGCGGCAGGGCTCCTCCGTCATCAGGGACCGTTGTCCGCCGGTCCATCCGGCGTTTCCGGTGCGAGTCCGGCCGTCGGCCAGGCCAGTCCGGCCGTCGGCCAGGCCAGTCCCACCGCGAGCCCGCCACCGACCCCGAGTGCCTCGCTCACGCCCACGGTCGGACCGACGACGATCCCGACCAGGACTCATCCTCCGCTGCCGACGACCCACGTCGTCGCCCGCGGCGAGACCCTCATCTCGATCGCCCGGCTGTACGGGGTCACCGCGGCCGCCATCGAAAAGGCGAACGGGATCAAGGACCCGAATCTCATCACCGTCGGCCAACGCCTCATCATCCCGGCGCCCTGAAGATTCGGTCAGGGCGCGAGGGCGCCGATCGGGACGATGCCAACCGCAGCAGGTTTGCCGTCGCGCGATCGAGTTCAGCCGCCAAGTTGTGGCGAGTTAAGGCGCCAGAATAGGGCCATGTTGGGCCCCGGTTTGAGGACCGCCCCGTCTCCGCCCGCGCCGCCCGGCGTCCGCGGTCCGTCTCCACCGATCTGCGGCCGCCCGCGCGAAAAAATCGTTCACTCGTGAACTGTTCACCGATGAACGAAAAAAATCCGCGCGGTCCTGTCCACGATCAGAGCCGGCGCGTGGATCGGGGCGGGCGCGTGGATCAGGGGCGGGCGCGCAGATCCCGGGCCGGCGCGGCGCGCGGATCAGGAGCCGGCGCGCGGATCACGGATGACAGTGGGTCAATCATGACTTGACGGCGGCTGTACCATCGCTACGGCAGCCGTGCGCCCGGCATCGGTGGCGCCTGATTCTGTATCAAAGGGTGGGAGCGCCTCATGCGACAGTGGAACCGTTTGCGCGTCGGCATGGTGGCTGGGGTGGTCCTCTCGCTGGCCGCCGCGATCTCGGTCCTGGGCTACGCAGGCCAAGTGCCCACCACCATCACGGTGACCGGTCCCGCGGGCAATGTCTCGTGCGGCACCACGTCCAACGTCCAGGCGTTCGTCCAGGACACGGCGGGCAATCCGGACACGGATCAGAACGTCATCTGGTCCTTCGTGAGCGGCAACATCGTCGGGGACAAGATCTCCCCGACCTCCACCACCACGGACTCGCAGGGCAACACCACGACCCTGGTCACCTTCGCCTGCCCGGGCAAGGCCGGCCTGCCGGCACTGACGGCGGCCATCGTCCTTGGTCCGCTCCTCGCCGCGAGCGATCGGATCGTGACCATCCAGGCCACCGCCGGTTCGGCCTCGGGCACGATCAGCGTGACGGTCGCGGCCGGTGGCCTGCCGAGCACCTCGACCGCTCCAGCCGGCGGCACCTCCACGGTGGCGCTCCTCGCGGCCGCGTTCGCCGTGCTCTTCGGCAGCTGGATCATCCTTCGTCGCATCTCCGCCGCGCGGAGCTGAAGCCGCATCTCTGCCGCGCGGAGCTGAAGCCGCATCTCTGCCGCGCGGAGCTGAAGCCGCATCTCTGCCGCGCGGAGCTGACCTTCGCCCGTGATGGCCGTTCCCGGAAGGCGCCGTCGCGGCGCCCAGCCGGGAATCCGGGTAGCCTGCAGCGATGGTGAGCGACGGCCGTCCCGAGTCGCATCGGCGTCGTCGCTCCGGCCGGAATGGCCGCGTTTCGCTCGGGTCGGCGCTCAGGGCCGGCAGCCCGGCTGGTCGCCGGATCGTCGCGCTCGGTGTGGTCGGCCTCATCGCCGTCTCGGCAATCGGCACCGCGATCGTCCTCTCCGGGGGGTTCGGCGGCGTGTCGGCCGGAGGGAGCGGATCCGGCGGGCCGTCACTCGGCCTGTCGGGCGGTGGGGGAGCATCGGGGGCGCCCGGCGCCACGGACACCCTCCCGCCGATCGCCACCAGCCCTCCGACCCCGCTCCCGAGCCCGACGCCGGCCGGCATCGTCGCCACCCATATCCTCATCGCCCGCCTCGGGATCGACCTGCCGATCGTCGAAGGCGATGGGCTCGACGCTCCGCTCGGGAAGGCGGCCCACTATCCGGGTTCGGCCTGGCCGGGCGGCGGATCGAACATCTACATCTACGGCCATGCCCGGGTGGGCATGTTCCTCTCGCTCTGGCAGGCCCAGGTGGGCGACAAGGTGGTTCTCACCCTCGCGGACGGCACGAAGCGGACGTATGTCGTCCGCAAAGTCCTCCCGGATGTGCCATGGGATGACGTCTCCTACCTCAACCCCACCCCCACGGAGCAGCTGACGCTCCAGACCTCAACGTCGTACTACGCGACGGCGCCGCGGTTCGTCGTCATCGCCGTTCCCCAGTCGTGATCGACGCCCCCGAGACCTCGCACCGGAGACGTCGACACCGATCCGGCCATCGGCGCCGGAGGATCGTCGTGGCGGCCCTGGGAGGCGGCGCGGTCCTCGTCATCGTCGGGCTGTGGCTCGCCGCTACGCGCTATCTGCCGGCCCTCGATGAAGCTCGGGCACTCCGGACGGACCTCGTCGCGATGGCGGACCGCGCTCGCGCCGCGGGCGTGGAGCTGGACCGCCCGACCCTCCTCCAGCTCCAGGCGGAACTGAAGACGGCGGATGGGCACCTGGCGGATCTGCGGGACCTGCTCGCGAGCGACCCTCTCGTGGGGCTCGCCCGATCGTTCCCGCCCACCCGGGATGCGGTCCGCGGTGCCGACGCCGTGGTGGCGGCCGGGGGCGATCTCACCGCCGCCGCCGCGGACGGGCTCACGATCGCCGACCAGTACGTCACGATCCGCGAGGCCCAGGCGGCCACCCCCACCACCGGCGGCTCCACGCTCGCCGGCCTCGTCGAGCTCATGGCCACCTCGCAGTCCACCGTCAACGCCGCGATCGCCGCCCTGAACCAGGCCGACCAGACCCTGGCGGCGGCCCCGGCGAGCCTGCCCGGCCCGATCGCCGACGCGCGCGACGCGATGCGCGCGAAGATCGCCGAATACGGTCCGCCCCTGAAAGCCTACGCGCACGCGGCCGGGATCCTCCCGGACATGCTCGGCTGGAGCGGCCCGCGTCGCTACCTCGTCCTGACCCAGGATCCTGCCGAGCTCCGGCCCACCGGCGGGTTCATCGGGAGCTTCGGGATCATCGCCTTTGACAAGGGCAAGATCACAGAGCGCCACTTCCAGGATGTCTTCCTCCTGGACCTGCCCTGGAAGTATCCGTTCATCACGGCCCCGGGTCCCCTCTCGCGCTACCTCCTGGGCCCGAAGCAGCCCTGGCAGCTCGCCGACTCGAACTGGTCGCCGGACTTCCCCACCAGTGCGGCGGACGCCATCCGCCTCTATCGGAACGAAGGGGGGAGCGGCCAGGTGGATGGCGTGTTCGGCCTCACCACCTACACGATCGATCAGCTGCTCACCCTCACCGGACCCATCACGGTCCCGGAGTACCGGGTAACGATCGCGTCCGGTGAGACGACCCTCAAGACCCTCCAGCTCACCCGCGCGCCCCGGGCGCCGGATCAGAACCGCAAGGCCTTCCTCTCCACCTTCGCGGACCGCCTGTTCGGGACCCTCCTCGCCCTCTCGCCCCACAAGTGGGCGGACCTCGCCGGCCAGGCGGATCTCTTCCGGACACAGCGGCTCTTCAGCACCTGGTTCGCCGATCCAGCCGCCGAGGCGCTCTCGGTGGATGCCGGATTCGACGGTGCCGTCCTCCAGTCCGCCGGGGACTACCTCTACCCGGTCGACTCCAACGTGGCCCCGGCCTCCAAGCTCAACGCAGTGACGGACCGGGCGCTCGATCTGAGCGTCCAGCTGGACCACTACGGCAACGCCCACGACAACCTGGACATCGCCTGGACGAACCTAATCCAGACGGATCTCGGAGCACCGTACCGGGCCCTGCCCACCCTCCAGAACCTCGACGTCCTCGGGCTGTATTTTCGGCTCCTCGTTCCCGATCGGAGCCGAATCGACTCGGTCTCCGGCGGCAGCTACGAGCGCCTCACGGCACCGGCGGATATCGGGGCGGAGGCGGGCCGGGAGGTCATCGGCAATTACCTTCGCGTTCCGCCGGGCACCACCCACCTCCGCTACGCGTGGGTGAGCCCGTACGCCGCGGACAGCGCGGCGGATGGGACCGTCACGTACCGCCTCACGATCCAGAAGCAGCCGGGTCTCCGGGCGGGCCCACTTCATCTGTCGATCGCCGTGCCGCCGGGTGCCGTACTCGTGGACGCCAGCGCCGGGCTCACCGTCCGCGGTGGCACCGTCACCCTCGATGTGACCTTCGACCGCGATCTCGTCCTCGCCATCCGCTACCGGATGCCCGCCGTGACTCCGTAGGACGGCGCGGCAGGACGGTACAGTGGCCATATACTCCACCGGACGCGATCCGGATCAGAGAGGGGAATGCAGGCATCGTGGACGCCCGAGGCTACCTCCGAGTCCTCCGCAACTGGGCGTGGGTCCTCATCGCGAGCGTCCTCCTCAGCGGCGGCGCCGCCTACCTCGTGAGCAGCGCGCTGCCGAAGGCATACCAGAGCACGGCCACTCTCATCGTGGGCCAGTCGCTCCAGTCCACGAACCCGGACATCAACCAGCTCCTCGCGAGCCAGCGTCTGTCCCAGACGTATGCCAGCCTCGCCACCACGACTTCGCTCCTCGCCCGGGTGGTGGACAAGGCGGGCCTCAACGAGCCTACGGTCGTCCTCCGCAAGAACGTCAGCGTGACCGCCGCCACGGACAGCACCCTCATCACGATCACGGTGACGGACGGTGACCCGCAGCGGGCCGCGACGATCGCGAACGCCCTGGCCGGCGAGCTCATCGCCGCATCGCCGGCGATCGCCGGACGCGACGCGAGCGTCCAGAGCTTCATCGACTCGGACCTCAAGGCTACCGCGCAGCAGATTACGGATACCCAGACCACACTCCAGCGCCTCCTTGGTCTGCCCAGCCCGACGACGGACCAGCAGAACCAGATCCAGACCCTCCAGGGGCGCCTCGTCAGCCTCCGCCAGACGTACGCCACCCTCCTTGGATCGAGCTCCAACAGCGGGGCGAATCTCCTCACCGTCGTGGATCCGGCGATTCCGGCGACCCAGCCCTCCAGCCCGCGGGTCCTCCTCAACGCGATCCTCACGGCGCTCGTCGGGCTCATCCTCGCGATCGGGATCGCCTTCCTCCTCGACTACCTCGACGACACGGTGAAGTCCGGCGATGACGTGGAGGGCCTGCTCGGCGTGCCCACCCTCGGCGCGATCATCCGGATGAAGGGCGACGGGGATCGGAGCGAGATCTACCATCTCGCCGCCCTCCTCTACCCGCGCTCACCGGCCGCGGAGGCGTATCGGACGCTCCGGACGAACGTGGAGTTCGCCTCCGTGGACGCGCCGGTCCGGACCCTCCTCGTCACCTCGTCCATCCCGGGCGAGGGCAAGACCACGACCGCCGCCAATCTTGCCGTCGTCTTCGCCCAGGCGGGGCGGCGGACCCTCCTCCTCGATGCGGACCTTCGCAAGCCCGGAGCCCACCAGATCTTCGATCTGCCGAACGCCCAGGGGCTCACGAGCCTCCTCCGCTCCGATGAGGTGGACGTGGCCGCAGTCGCCCAGACGACCGAGCAGGAGAACCTCACCGTCATCACCACCGGACCCCTGCCGCCGAACCCGGCAGAGCTCCTCGGATCCCAGCGGATGCGGGTGATCCTCGATCGTCTCAGCGCGGTGGCGGAGCTCGTCATCATCGACAGTCCGCCGCTCCGGGCCGTCACGGACGCGGCGATCCTCGCCTCCATCACGGACGGGACCATCTTCGTCATCGACGCCGGGCGAACCCGCCGTGGCGCCGCGGCGAGCGGTCGGGAGGCACTGGCCAAGGTGGGCGCCCGGGTCCTCGGGGTCACCCTCAATCGCCTCTCCGAGAAGGCGTCCGGCGACTATTACTACTACGACTACTACGGTGGCTACGGCGCCGACAGAGCCGCGAAGGACGGTCGGAACGGCAAGGGCAAGGGCCGG
This sequence comes from Chloroflexota bacterium, assembly GCA_015478725.1. Classification (NCBI taxonomy): domain Bacteria; kingdom Bacillati; phylum Chloroflexota; species Chloroflexota bacterium. The sequence goes on from JADMIG010000016.1 coordinate 45,506, forward strand.
GACCGTGGCAAGGGACGCGGGAACGTTCCGCCGGTGCCGCCCTCGGTCCCGGCGGGCGTCAAACGGGAGTGAGCGGCGAGGGGGGTCAGCGGAGGCCGACACGGGTGCTCATCATCGGGATCAACTACCGACCGGAGCTCACGTCGGTTGGCCCGTACACCGCGGGGCTCGCCGAGCAGCTTGCCGCGCGGGGCGACGAGGTCACCGTGCTGACCGGACTGCCGAACTATCCGGCCTGGCGGATCGCAGCAGGCACGCCGCGCGCACTCCTTCGGCGCGAGACGATCCGTGGTGTCACGGTCATCCGCGCGGCGCACTACGTCCCGGCGACCCAGTCGGCGATCAGGCGGGCGCTCTACGAGGGGACGTTCGGGCTCACCGGGCTCCTCGCGAGCCTCCGCCTGCCGCGCCCGGATGCGATCCTCGGCGTCGTCCCGAGCCTCTCCGGCGGAGTCCTTGCCCGAGCGGTCGGCGAGGTCCTGCATGTTCGGTACGGCCTCCTCTTCCAGGATCTTATGGGCCGGGCCGCCGCGCAGTCGGGGATCCCCGGCGGCGGGTCCGTCACCCGGATCACCAGCACGCTCGAGACGTGGGCCGCCGGCCGCGCCACCGCGATCGGCGTGGTTTCCGAGGCATTCCGGCCGACCCTCGCGGACATGGGCGTGGACCCGAGCCGCGTCCGCAGCGTGCCGAACTGGGCGCGCCTCGCCGAGCCGACCCTCTCGACGGATGAGACCCGTCGGCGCTTCGGTTGGACTGACGGTCGGCAGGTGGTGCTTCACGCCGGAAACATGGGCAACAAACAGGGCCTGGAGCAGGTGGTCGCCGCTGCCCGGTTGGCAGCCGAACGTGGTGAGCCTGTGCGGTTCGTCCTCGCCGGCGGTGGCAACCAGGAGGAGGCGCTCCGCGCGATGGGCGCGCACCTGTCGACGCTGGAGTTCCTCGGGGTCCAGCCGGAGGGGCTCCACGCCAGCCTGCTGGCGGCTGCCGATGTGCTCCTGCTCTCCGAACGGCCGACCCAACTGGACATGTCATTCCCTTCGAAGCTCACGAGCTACCTCGCGGCGGGCCGGCCGATTGTGGCTGCCGTCCCGCCGGGTGGTGCCTCTGCCTGCGAGATGGAGCGCTCCCTGGCCGGACTCCTCATCCCGGCCGGCGAGCCAGAGTCGCTGCTCGCGGCCCTCGCTCGCCTCCGCTCGGAACCCGTCCTCGCGGCCGAACTCGCGGCTGCGGGCCCCGCCTATGCGGCCGTCCACCTCTCTGCGGCGGCCGGTCTGGCCCGAGCCGTCGCCCTCGTCGACGAGATCGCGGCGTGACGGAACCGCCGAAGCGCGCCCTCATGACCGACACCACCGGCCAGGACAGCCTCGTACCTCCCCGAGCTCCTGCTAGAGAGGGGCGCCGAGGTCCGCTGGCTCATTCGCCCCTCCAGCTCGTTCAATGACCCGGCCAGATCGACCACCTCTAACGTGATCCCCATGAGACAGAGAAGAGGCTCTGCCGGAGGAGACGAACGCACCATTTGGGCTCGCGAAGAAGACGCTCCTCGTCCCAATCGCAGGCGTGTCGGGAGCAATACGGGCTCTATGCCATCTACCTCGTGCCGGTCAACCTCTACGGCCCCGGGGGACAACTTCGACCCGAGGAGTTCCCACGTGATCCCGGCGCTCATCAGGAAGTGTGTCGACGCGCGCCAAGCCGGCGCGGACCACATCGAGGTCTGGGGCACGGGCAGCGCCTCGCGGGAGTTCCTGTACGTGGATGACGCGGCGGAGGGCATCGTCCTCGCCGCCGAACGCCACGACGACGATCCGGTCAACCTCGACGTGGGATGGGAGATCACGATCCGCCAACTCGTCGAGCTGATTGTGGAGGTCACTGGATTCGCGGGCGAAGTCCACTGGGACGCGAGCGAACCCGACGGCCAGCCGCGACGAGCACTGGATACCACCCGCGCCCACGACCGGTGCGGGTTCATGGCCCGGATGCCGTGGCAGGACAGACACCGAGCGACGATCGCCTGGAACGAGTCAAGACGCGGAGCTGACTCGTGACAGATGTGGCTCCGGTTCCACACGTAGATCCGGCGGCTCATGGCCCGCGCACCAGCGGTGCGGCCGGACGCATCGCGCGCGGCCTCGCAGCGAACCTCGCCGGCAATGCGGTCACGCTGCTCATCCAGCTCGTCAGCGTGCCGATATTCCTTGCCGCGTGGGGTGTAACGACCTACGGCGAATGGCTTGTCCTAGGTGCAGTCCCGACGTATGTGGCGCTGAGCGATCTGAGCTTTTCGTCCGTCGCAGGAAACTCGATGGTCATGCTCGAGGCACAGAGCAGACGCGACGAGGCGACTGCCCTCGGTCGTCGCCTCTGGTCGATCGTGACGTTGATGACTGGAACCGCGGTGCTGGCCGCGATCGCGATCGCCTACGTGTTTGGCGGGGTCTTTGGCACGGGAGCCGCGATCCCAGCACCAGAGGCACGCGTCGTCCTTGCGGCGCTGTTCCTGCAGGTCGCTGTCGGCAACCAATACGGCGTGCTGGACGCGTGGTACCGGGCCGGTGGGCGTTATCCCCTGGGAGCGACCATGCGCCAACTCGGGCGCCTCCTCGAGTTCGGCGCGCTGATAGGGGCGGTGTTCGCAGGAGGCGGACCAGGGACTGCAGCCATCGCGTTCCTGATCGGTAGCCTCGTTGGTTTTGGAGTGTCCTGGATCGTCCTTCACCGGGCCGTACCGTGGTCCACCTTCCGGCCGGAGCGCCCACACCGTCAGACGTTCCGCGAACTGTTCGTGCCCGGACTCGCGTACATGGCATTCCCGATCGGCAACGCGTTGTCGCTGCAGGGGTTCACGATCGTCATCGGAGGCGTCCTTGGCGCAGCGGCCCTCGTGGTGTTCTCAACCACCCGGACAGCCACACGCGCCGCCTTACAGGTGATGGGCTCATTTGGCTTCTCGATCTGGCCAGAACTGTCCCGATCCGTGGGCGGCGGAGATATCGGCGAGGCGCGGACGATTGTGCGGCGCGCCGCACAGGCCTCACTCGCGGTCTCCATGCTGCTCGTTGCCGTCCTAGGAATGCTGGGGCCAACACTGATTCGATCATGGACCCACGGGATGGTCGATCCGCCGGTCGTGCTCTTGTACCTCCTCCTGCTCGTGATGGTTGTGAACTCCCTCTGGTCCACGCTTTCGGTGGTACTGGCATCCTCGAACCAACACATCCGGCTTGCGATCGTCTACGTCTGCGGTGCCCTTGCCGCTCTGGCCGCGTCGATTCCACTGACCTCGGCCTTTGGGTTGGCTGGTGCAGCTCTGGCGTTGCTGATGATTGAGATCGCCATGCTGGCCTATACCGTGCCCGCGTCGCTGCGTCTCATTGGAGAGCCTCCCGTCAGCTTCCTGCGCTTCGTCTTGGACGTTCCCGAGACCGTGCGCGCGTGTAAGCGTTGGTGGTCCGATCGAGCGGTTCGGTGAGAGACACCCCGCGGCGGCCATGGCGCACCGAGGAGCGGATAGAGGGCCCGACATCAGCGCGATCGCAGCGCCGCTCTTCGTCCAATGAACCCGTCACGACTCGGCCTCGTTCGAACCGCGACACATGACGGGAGCTGCGCGGTCCGCCCCCTTGCGTACAGCGCTCAGTGCCCAACATTTCCTGCGGTAAGGTCCCGCGAGCAACGCTCGCTACCGCCGAAAAGGGCCCTGCGGGCCAAGACTTGGTCGCGACGGCCCAGCCAGGCTCGACAACGAAGCTACATTCTGGCGATCTCCGCCACAATCATGGACCGCCTCGTTCCCATCGACGGAGTGCCGCGAGCTGCTGCGTAATCCGGCCACGTTCGATTGTAGGCACCAGCACACGATTGACGGGTCGCCCACTAGTCACGGGCAGGACGCGAACTGGAGATCCGAAGATACGCGCTGCCGCATCGAGAAGCTCGAACTTGCTGATCGGTTGCCGCGATGTGAGATGGACGATCCCCGGCGCCTGTGACCTACGTCGCTCGATCATTTCCGCGCAGACTCGTGCCCACTCGACAGTCGTAACGCCGTTCCAGAAGTGGTCTGTGTATCCGGGTACGTCGCTGCGCTGCTCTAGGAGCCAGCGGAGCAGGCCTCCCCCAGCACCAACAATCGAAGTCCTGATGACCACGGTGTGCGCAAGGTGAATCACAAGCTCACCGAGGTGCTTGGACAGTCCGTATGTGTCCGTCGCGTCCGGCCTGTCATCGACACTGTACCGGCCACGCTCCCCGCTGAAGACCCCGTCCGTGCTTGCATGGATGAACAGCCGTCCTTCGCCGAGACGAGCTCCCAACTGCAGCGGCAGCAAGGCATTGGACACGAGCATCTCGGCCTCGGTCGCCGCATTCGACGAGAGTACCCCTGCACAGTTCACGATGACTTCGGCATCACTTCGCTCGACCTGCTCGATGAGCGGGTCTGTAGCACCCCCGGTGAACCGAAGGTCGGTCGTCAGGACCCTATGACCTAGTTCGTCGAGGTACCGGCGGACCGCTGTGCCGAGCATCCCTCGGTGGCCGACAACGAAGACCGCGACGCCCATTGGGTTCATGGCTCCAGATCGAACGTCTGGAGCCAGGTTCCACGAAAGCCGGGGTGCTTGGCCTTTATGTCACGGCTGTAGTTCCATGCGGTGACGAGACACACGTCCGGCGAGTCGCTCTCCAGCGTCCCCGACGGGTAGATCGGCACGGCTACGCACGGCAACCAGCGTCCGACGCGAAGCGGTGAGTCGTCAAGCACATAGTCGAAGTGGAGTTCCGGCATCTGGTTCATCCAGACGTTTGCCCGTCCCGACGCTCCGTACGCCACCACGCGTCGACCGTCGCATCCGGCGGCAGCCACGGCTGAGTACAGCTGCGACTCCCGGCGACGCAGGTAGCTGTTGACCAGCGGTCGGAAGGGCTGCGGATCCAGAGCGCTCGATCGGGTGATGGGACTCGATCGGTTGACACTCCTGAACCCGCAGCGAAGCAGGCCTCCATGCAGGGGCAACCGCTGGCTGAACGTGGCCTCGAAGCCCACCTCAGTCACGCACGCTCGGAGTGATCGCTCGGACCATTCCACCTTGTGCTCATGGTAGATCGTGTCCCACTGTCCGCCCTCCAGTGTCGCGGACAGATCGTGGACTTCCAAGATCAACTCCCCGCCCGGTCGAAGGAGCACATGGGCGGCCTCAATGGCCCCACATAGATCGGTGAAGTGGGCCATCGCATTCGAAGACGTGACTAGATCGACCTTCCCGCGGTCGGGGTGCCTCGTCGCCAGCTCCAGTGTGAAGGGCACGTTGAGGAGCTCATAGTCTCCGGACCTATGTTCACGGGCCACGTCACTTGGGTCGATACCGACCCGATGCCACGCCTTGGGCAGACGGGAGAGAAGGATCCCATCGTTCGCGCCGATTTCGATGATGTGTACGCCGAGGGGTCCGAAGCGCTTGATGAGAAACGTCGCGTATTCCTCGAAGTGGCGGACCAGCCCCGGGACGGTCGAGCTGCCGTACCGATACTGAGCGTAGAGGACATCATCGGGAACGTCTTCCAGGACCTGAACTAGCTCGCACCACTGGCATTGCACCCAGGTCAATGGAAACCGTGGTGCGGTGGCTGCTTCGATCTCCATGTCACAGAATTGGCCCGCAAGGGGCATCGGATCCATCCGAAGCAACGTGAACCACTCGTCTTGAGGCCGACCGCATCCCCGGCACCGGGAGACGAGTCCGTATTGACCGACGTGGGATAGCCGATCCTCGGCATCGGCGCGCGGGTGATCAGATGTAGACATCGTCATCCCCGGCGGCATCCAGCAATGCGGCCAAGGCACCATAGTCCGTGACCCTCTCGGTGTTCTCAGACGTGTACTCGTAACCCTGCTGCCGAGAGACCACGTTCGCGGGTCGGCGGTACTGGGGATGGATCGTGAAGTACGCGTCGTCCTCAGTCGCGTTTTCGATTTCGTACTCGTTGACGAGGATCTCGTGGATTTTTTCTCCTGGCCGGATACCCACGATCTGGATGGGGTGTTCGTCGCGCATCGGGCTGTACTTCCTGACCATCGCCCTGGCCAGGTCCAGCACAGTGCAAGCGGGCGCCTTCCGAACGAAGACCTCACCGCCCAGGGCGGAAGCAAGCGCATGAACCACGAGCTCGACGGACTGGTCGAGCGTTAGTAGGAATCGCGTCATCTCTGGCACAGTCACTCCGAGGGGCTCTCCGCGTCGGATCAACTGGCGGAACAGCGGGATCACGCTGCCGCGGCTGTTCATCACATTGCCATACCGCACGCAGCAGAAGACGGTGTCGGTCGGAAGGAAGTTCTGCGCTGCGACGATCTTCTCCATCATCGCCTTGCTGATCCCCATGGCGTTGATGGGCTTGACAGCCTTGTCCGTGCTCAGTGCAACAACGCGGCGTACACGGGCGGCACTTGCCGCTTCGCAGACATTCAGTGATCCCACCGAGTTTGTCATCATGGCCTCTCCCGGGTACTGCTCGCAGGCCGGGACTTGCTTTAGAGCCGCCGCGTGGAACACGAAGTCGACACCTTGCATGGACACATTGAGCCGACGGAGGTCACGCACATCCCCAATGATGTAGCGAAGCTCCGGCAGCGCCCGCTGCATTTCCCACTGTTTCTTCTCGTCGCGGGAGTAGATCCTGATCTCGGCGACTCCCTGCCCGAGGAGGAAGCGCGCGACACGGTTTCCGAAGGACCCGGTGCCGCCGGTAATCATGACTGTCGCACCTACCAGACTCACCCGATATCCCTCCGCGCCGACGGGTCGACGCCCACCATTGACCAGGCCGTGCAGACTGGCTTCGCGCCCAGGCAGCGCGGCCTTAAGCGCGGGCGCCGAGCTTGGGCGGCCGGGTTACATGGCGGATCTGAGACAGCCCATTCCGATGCTCGGGAGTTCTCGTGGGACGCGCGCAAGTGGCGTGATCCGAGCGACCGTGTGCTCCATAGCTATTATGGCCGAGAGCGTCCGCCGCCCACAATGGTGCCACGGGAACGCTGAGGCCCTCTTGATGACCATCTCAATTGGTGTGCCGACGCACAACCATGGGCAGTATCTGGCCGCGACTCTCGATTCCCTCCTGGCTCAGACTGTCCCGCCGGACGAAATCGTGGTCTCGGACGACAACAGCACAGACAACACGCCGGAGGTCCTGGGACGATACGAAGGGCGAGTGAGGATCTTGCGCCCGCCGAAGCGCCTCGCAATGGTCGATCACTTCAATTTTCTGGTGGAGAACCTGAGCGGCGATTGGTTTGCGCTACTCGGCTCGGACGATGTCGCCGAGCCGCGGTTCGTCGACATCCTCGGGCGAGCGGCCAGCGGTAGCCGCGAAGCGGTCTTGGTTCGTGGCGGGTGGCAAGCGATCTCCCTTTCCGGTCGCCCGTTGGGATCTCACCGGCTGTGGTCGACGGCATCCGTGACGAGACCTCCACGCACCTTTATTGAGCAGCTCTCGGGCCCGAAGCCATCGCTCTCGGCGACCTTGTGCCGCCGCTCCGCTTGGGTGGAAGTCGGCGGGTTTCCTGCTTCTCTCCGACATGCGTTCGACTGGGGTTTGTACCTCCGCCTCAGCGCGATGGGGTCGTTTATCACGACGCATCGAATGGTCGCCAAGTTTCGGACTGGCTACGCCCACAGCAAACTAGTCAGCCGCCTCGTCGACAAAGCCCATGATGAACGGGTGATGGCGTTGGAGATTGCTCCAGCAGTAGCCAAGGTCCTAGGGCTGTCTGCAGAGCCCGCGATGAGTAGGGCCGCGCAGTCCCGGCTCAAAGCAATGCTCCTCGAGGCTGACATCGCGACCGACGCCGATGTGCGGGCTCGCGTGGTAACTGAACTTCGGCCGCTGGCCACCGCCCTTGGCCAGGAGCGATTGCTCGATGACTTCACAGCCGGGCAGCTGGTCGCAACCCCGGTCCGCTTCCGTAAGCTTGCCAGCGGTGTATCGGTCATCGACGCGCAGGTGCGCACGATCCGCGATCGGTTGATCCGAGTGGGCCCAAGTTGAGCGGCCTAGCCATCGCCGCGCGTATCTCCGGGTGCGATCCGCTGATGACGAAGGCCGATGAGGGCAGCGCTGCCGCACTCGAACAGCCGAAGTCAACGCCGGAGCGATCCTGCGCGACGCCACCGGCGCCGGTTCTCCCACCCCGGATCTTCGTCTCGAACGGCTTCAGCCGATTCCCCTTGGCACAACTTGCCGCGGGACTCCGGAAGCGCGAATGGGACGTCGAGCTCCTCACGGGTGCCTACCCCGTTGGCGCTGCAGCCACCATCCTGCGAAACCTTCCACTCCGACGGTCGTATCGGCTGGGCCGCCTGGAGGACCGGCGAGTTGGGATCGAGCCGGACAGGGTCCACGCCGACTTCGCCTCGGAGCTCGTTCAGAGGACCGGTCAGATCCTAGGGTCGAGAGGGGCCGTGAGACTGGGGACCGCACTCGATGTCGTGGGGTTTCGTCTCGCAGGCCTCCGAGCGGCGCGAACGGTCCGGAAGGCGCGCCACCTTACCGCCTACCACTTCAGATCTGGCTTTGGTCTCGAGTCCCTGGATGCGGCGCGCCGTCGCGGCGTTCCAACGATCTGCGACCACTCGATCGTGCATCCGGCGGTGCTGGAGTCGCTTGTGCAGAACGGCGGGCAACTCCCGGCGGGTTGGAGCCCGGCAGAGCCGCATGGGATCTGGCGCCTGGCGGTGCGCGACATCGAAAAGGCGGACTGGATCGTGGTCAACTCCGACTTCGTCCGGGAGACTTTCGAGTGGTCCGGCTTCGACACGACCCGAGTGAAGGTCATTTACGCAGGAGTCGAAGCCGAGTTCGCGGCTTCGATCCCGCAGCGGGACGCCGAGACGGACGGGGGACCTCTGCGCTTGATGTTTGCGGGCGAGATCGGCCAGCGGAAGGGAGCCGACGTTCTCTTCCGCGCACTGTCGACGCTGCATGGCGTCGACTGGAAGTTGGATCTCATCGGGGCGATAACGCCAGCCATTGCCGCTGGCTGGTCGAAGTTCCTGAGTGACTCCCGCGTGACCTGGCACGACACGGTGCGCATCCGAGAGCTCGCGGCGCTGATGAGCCGGGCCGAAGTGTTCGTGTTCCCGTCCCTGGCGGAAGGATCGGCGCGCGTGGTTGCCATGGCGATGGCGGCCGGTTGCTACGTGGTGACGACGCCCAACAGCGGATCGGTCGTACAGGACGGCATCCACGGGCGGGTGGTGCCTCCGGGCGACTATGAGGCCCTGGCGGCGACGCTGATGGAGGTCGCCGCCCAGCGGCGGATGCTTCCTCTGGTAGGGCGCGCGAACGCCAACCTGATCAGACGCGAATACCTGGTAGAACACTACGTGGACCGCGTCATCTCCTTCTACCATGAGATCCTCGGCCCGATCCACGGAACCCGGCCATGAGAGGCTGAAGCGTGCCGTTTGACGTGATCGGAAATGGCCTGCTCGCTCGGGCATTCGCCTCCGCGTCAGTGACGAGTCCCGATGCCACCATCTGCGCGGCCGGAGTGGCGGATTCGCAGTCCTCCGATGTGGTCGCGTTCCGGCGAGAACAGTCAATACTGAGGGACCTGGCCCATCGCGCACGCGCAGGAGACTCCGTCCTCGTGTACTTCTCGGGCGCGCCAGTCTATGGAGACGCCACCGGTCTCCGTGTCGAGACCTCCCAGGCGACCCCGGAGACGCCGTACGGCCGCCACAAGCTGGAGTGCGAGAGCCTGGTGGCCGACAGTGGCGCTCGGTTTCTTGTGCTTCGTCTTCCGAATGTCGTGGGCCCGAGCGGGCACCCAAACCAGCTCATTCCGTCGCTGGTTGCCCAGACCCTCAGCGGATCCGTCGTCATCAGGACCGACGCCACCCGCGATCTGCTCGACGTCGACGATCTCGTGACCATCGTCGCCGCGCTTCTTCGCCGTGGCGTCTGCAACAGCGTCCTGAACGTCGCTTCGGGAGTTTCGACCCCCGTACCTCGATTGGTCGACGTGATCGCAGAGACTCTCGGCACTTCTCCGTCGGTCGTGTCGGCCGAACGGGGCGATAGTCAGCAGTTCTCCACGACCAAGGTTCGCGGGCTTCTGCCGGAATATCCCCGCTTCGAGGCTGACTACCCGGTCAACGTCCTGCGCCGACGGGTCCCCGAAATCGCGCGAACGCTTCGTGATGGAGAGCCGCGGTGAACCGGACTTCCGCGGGCACCGTGAGCGACGATCGCCTTCAGACCTCCAGGCCAGCAACCAGGTCCTCGCAATCGGACACAACTGCTCTGGACGTCTGGGCGTTCGTGCTGCCGGCAGTCTCGTTCGTGCAGATTACCGTCGTCGGGCAACTGATCGTCAGCGAGGTTCTCGCGGTCGCATTGCTCCCTTGGCTGTGGGGAGCCAAGGACCGCCTCCACGTGCCCCGCTGGTTCCTGCTGCTGTGGGGCGCTTGGCTGGTGTCGCAGATCGCCACCGACCTCGTGATGCGCAGCCCAATCGTGGACTACGCTCGAGGATGGGCGGCCATCCTGTTCACGCTGACCGACTTCGCCGCGATCCTGGTCCTCGTGTCGACGCCACGCCGAGCCCGCCTGTTCGCCCTCGGGCTGGCCGCCAGCGGTGTCCTGAGCTACTTCATCGCTCCCAACATCTATGCTGCGGGCGATCCGTGGAAGTGGGCTTTCGCAATGCCGGTCGGCTTTACCCTGGCTGCCGCTCTGTCGGGATCGATCAGTACTCGAATGCCGCTCGTGCCGATCGGTGCGTTCGCGGCATTCGGTGCTCTGACCCTGCTCCTTGGATTCCGGAGCCTCGGCGGGGTGGCTGTTATCGCCGCTGGATACCTTCTCCTCAATACCCTCGTCGGCCGGCGGCAAGCACGTGCGCGCCCTTCGATCCGAACGGTGATTGTGGGCCTGGTCTTCAGTATGGTCGCGGCCTTCAGCGTCTCGCAGGGCTACGATGCTGCTGCCTCCGGGGGTCTGCTCGGACCTGGCGCCCAGGCGAAATACCTCGCGCAGTCCGGCTCGCTCGGGGTCCTGGTTGGCGGCCGGCCCGAGATACTCGCGTCCACCCAGGCGATCATCGACTCGCCGATCCTCGGCCACGGATCGTGGGCGAAGGACTTCAAATACGTGGACCTCCTCACGGCGCGCCTCAGCTCTCTGGGCTACGAGATCGGGGCCGGACCGAGCGACGTGGGCCTGATCCCGGCGCACTCCTACCTGCTGGGTTCATGGGTGTGGGCCGGACTCCTCGGTGGCGTGTTCTGGCTCGCCATTCTCTTGCTCGCAGGCGGGCTGCTGGTGAACCTCTATGCGGTCCGCCTGAGGCTCGAGCCGCTCCTCGTCTTCTCCGCCGCACTGCTCATCTGGAACATCGTGTTCTCGCCTTATGGAAGCAGCTCCCGGCCTCTCGCCGCGTACGGCATAGCACTCTGTCTTCTCGGACTCAGCCAGGTGCGCGGGGAGGAGACCCATCCCGCGCCCGCGCCCCCTCGTCCCACCCGCGACGGCTCGCCGCTCATAGCGTCCCGATCCGGAGGCTCCGCAGATGGCTGGACTGCAGCGAGGGACCGCCGCTCGGCGCCCGGTCGCGGCGCTGACTCCACATGACTCCCGACACGTCTGCGGCCACGCCGCTCCCGGGCCCACCGTCTCGGATCTCGGTGATCGTTCCGAGCTACAACTCTGGTGCCTATCTGCGGCAGGCTCTCACGTCGGCGCTGGGACAGGAGCCCCGCCCCCATGAAGTCGTGGTGCAGGATGGGGTCTCCACCGACAACACACGTGACATTCTCCGGTCGTTTGGTGACCGGATTGCGTGGGTCTCAGCTCCCGATCGCGGACAGGCGGATGCCCTGAACATGGCGCTCGCACGGGTCACTGGGGACATCGTCCTCTGGCTTAACGCCGACGACGTGGTCCTGCCGGGCGCCTTCTCCGCGGCATCAGCTGCTTTCGCCGCGGACCGCAATCTCACATTCGCATACGGCGACTTCGACATCATCGATGGCGCTGGCACGCTGGTGCGGACATACCGATCGAGCCCGTACTCATGGGATCGAGTGTTCGCTCGCGGTTGCTACATCTTCTCCGGCTCGCTGTTCGTACGCAGCACCGCCTTGCTTGCCGTTGGCGGCTTCGATCCGTTGCTGCATGCCTGCATGGACTTTGACCTCTTGCTTCGGCTGGATGCAGCCGGAGCGTCGCGGCACATTGAGCAGACGGTCGGTCAACTCCGAATGCACGGCCGTAACAAGTCATCAACGATGTCCGCAGTGTTCTTCCGAGAAGCGTTCAGCATCCGGCGTCGTTACGCTCGAGACTCGCCTCGCCTCTGGCCGATCGCTCTACGTTCTACCGCGATGGAAGCCATTGCCCTTGCCACGACGCGACTGAGATACTCGTCCCGATGGCCTCGTCATGGTCGTGGCAAGACCCTGTGAGGCGCGGGCGTGTCCAGATGTAGGCACGCGGCTCGAGGCCAGTGCCATACCTTTGGTGAGTCATCAGATCGACGGTTGCCGCAGGAGTCTGATCCACGAAGACTACGCTCGTCGACCAATGTCGTTGAGCCTCGTCCAAGGCCTGCGTGCCGCCGGGTCGAGCATGCTTGATCGAGCTGGCATGGCGATGGAGGCCGCTGCCGTTGACCACGGGGAACATTCGGGCGCCCCAGACGGTGGCGTGGGCGGCCGAGGCTTACGGTCATCGATTGAGGCTGGAGCCCACCTCCTCCGGGCACGAGGATGCGTCGAGCTCCACGCCGATTTGAGCGAGCACGATTCCGTCGGCAAGGAGCACTGAGTCGCGCCATGCGAATCCTCCACGTGATTCCATGGCTGGCGCCGCGATACGGCGGACCCGCCGCGTTGGTGCCGGACTTGTGCATCGCGCTTGCCAGGCGCGGCCATGAAGTCGAGATCGTGACCACGAACACGGACGGCGACGCGCGGCTTCCCGTCCCGGTGGGTCGACCCGTCCCATGGGCGGGCGCCATGGTGACGTTTCACGCGCTGTCGGCGCCCACTCAATACCTCACCTCGTGGTCGATGCTCGCTGACCTGCGCAGGCGGATCGAAGGCTTCGATGTTGTTCATATCCATGCGCTCTATCGTTTCCACGACGTGGTCGCCGCGGCGGTCGCTCGCCACCGGAGCGTTCCTTACGTTGTGCAGCCCCATGGCAGCCTCGATCCCTGGCACCGCGCACGGAGGCGCCACGCGAAGGACGTGTACCACGCGCTCATCGAAGACCGGGTCATCCGTGGCGCGGCCGTCGTCCTCTGCACATCGGAACGCGAGGCCAAGGCGATTCGCGATCTCGGGTACAAAGTGCCCGCGCGGATCATCCCGGTCGGAATCGATGTGGACGACCTGAGAGCACCTGCACATGCGGGCGCACTCCCGTGCGCCCGCATCGATCGTGGCACCCGCGTGGTCACGTTTCTCGGCCGCATCGCGCCTAAGAAGGGCCTGCCGCTCCTGATCGATGCGTTCGCCCAAACGGCGGCGACGTTCCCGACCGCACACCTGGTCATCGCGGGGCCGGATGACGAGGGGATCGGCCGCCAGTTGGGCGCATTGATTGCCCACTCCGGTCTGGGAGATCGGATTTCGTTCGTAGGTACCATCTCCGGTGCAGCGAAGCGGGCGCTGCTTCAGCGGTCGGATGTCTTCGTTCTCCCATCGGCGGATGAGAGTTTTGGTGTCGCTGTGGCCGAGGCGATGGCCGTAGGGTGCCCAGTCGTCGTGAGCCCTCACGTGGCAATCGAAGATATCGTCCGGTCGAGCGGGGCGGGCATGGTGGTCGAGAGGAACCCTGCCGCGATCGCCAAGGCTGTGGCGACGATACTGGCGGATCCGGCCGCCGCGAGCGTCATGGGTGAGGCCGGTAGAAAGACGGTGGATGAACGATTCGCGTGGCCTATGATCGCGGCGCGGATGGAAACGATGTATGCCGGAATCGTCGACGCAAGCCGGGCAAGAGTGCAACCGTGAGCGTCGACCTGAGCCAAACTTCGCCGCGCGGCTACCACCCCGGACGCTCCTATGCGTATCGGGCGCTCTGGCTCGTGGTGGAGGCTCTCATCCTGCTCAATCCGATTGTGACGCAGTACTCGCTCAAATGCTGGGTCCTCCGGCGGTTCGGCGCCCGGATTGGGCGCGGCGTGCTCATCAAACCGAATGTGCACGTCAAGTACCCCTGGCATCTGGAGATCGGCGACAACACCTGGATCGGCGAGCGGGTCTGGATCGACAACTTCGTCCGGGTCCGGATCGGCGCCAACGCGGTGGTCTCCCAAGGCGCCTACCTGTGCACGGGCAACCACGACTGGTCCGATCCGGGCATGGGCCTCGTCGTCAAGCCGGTCCTGGTCGAGGACGGGGCCTGGGTCGGCGCGTTCGCCCGGATCGCTCCGGGGATCACGGTGGGTCGCGAGGTGGTCGTGACGCTCGGCTCGGTCCTACTCGAGGACGCCGAGGCCCGGGGGGTCTACACGGGCAACCCCGCTGTTCGGGTCCGGGATCGAGCCATCCGGGACCGCCCGGGGCCCAAGGAACTGGTTTCCGCGCCGGCCTCAGGAGCATGAGGTTCGGCCAGGGCGCGAACAAACGTGCGTTCGTCCGTCACAGTCTGGGCTCCGGTCCTCGGCTGGGCGGGGCTGATCTTCGTCCTCTCGGCACAGCCGGACCTGCGCTTCGCGTCGGACCCGGGGCTCGACTTCGTCGTGCGCAAACTCGGCCACATGGGGGTGTTCGGGATCCTCGCCCTGCTCGCCTGGCGGGCCCTGGCGGGGACGACCGCCTGGCGCCGGGCGGCGATGACAGGACCGGCCGTTCTCTTGGGAGCCTCGATCACGTCAGACATCTCTGACGATATTGGGGCCCGTCAGCGCACGGTGAGGTTCTGGGTCAGGTTGGCAGCACCGAGGGTGACGGGCGTTGCCGTCGCCAGGCTCGTGCCGCCGAACCATTGGGCGGCGTAGGGTCCGGACACGGGCTCGATGTACAGCTTGTAGGAGCCCTGCGGCAGGGTGAAGCTGTACAGGCCGCTCGCGTCCGTCACGCCGGCGTTCGTCCAGGCGCCGGTCGTCGCGTTCCAGGCCGACACGGTGGCACCCGAGATCGGGGCGGCGCTCGTGGTGCTGACAGTGCCCGACAGGGTGAAC
>JADMIG010000017.1 GCA_015478725.1 Chloroflexota bacterium
GTACATCCGGACCGGGTCGTCGATCCCGATCATGTCCGCGGAGAGCGCCTCGAGCCCCTCGGGGGGCGCGCTGCGAGCTCCCTCGCGTCGAGCCTGAGCTGCCGGTCGCGAGAATCCTCGATCATCGTCGCCCTCCGGCGGATCGCCTCCGCGGCGGTCCCCGCCTCGGCCACCACCGGGAACCCCTCCCGATCGTGGGCTGCGGACGCGCTGGGCGCAACCCCGCACCCGTGCAGGCCAGCGACGATGCGCCGCTCCGTGGCCTCGACCCGATCCCGGGCCGGCGACCCTGGCGCGAGCGCGAGCCGCGCGGCGCGTTCCCAGCGGATCTGTCACCGGAGCAGCTCGCTGGGGCGGTGCTCTGCCGGCACCGAGTGGACCGACATCCGGGCTCGCGCCTCTGCGGCGCCCCGGGGCAGGGCACGAGCCGGGTGGCCCACCCTGGCTCCGGCCGCGAGATCGTCGTCACCGGCCGCATCAACAGGTGACGTGCAGGACGGCCGCCACGTCCCCCGGATCGGCCGCCTGGAGCAACCGGCAGGCCACCTCCGTCGGCTCGGCGACGATCTCCACCCCGCGCCGGCGGGCCTCCTCGTACAGCTCGGGCATGATCGGCAACTGACCGGAGACTCCCGTCCCGATGATGAGCCGCCGGGCTGACCACGGGATCGCCTCGCCGGCCGAGAGCGGCGTGTGGCCATACCGGTCCCGGTAGGCCCGCGACACTCCCTTCTTGCGACGCCGCACGACGCCGCCTTCAAGCACGACATCGTGCTCGAAGCGCCGCCCACCGATCTCGATGAGCCCGAATGAGATGAGCCTGGCGTCCATCGCGACCTCCCGCGACCATCATCCCGCGAGGCGGCCGATGCGGGGCTCGTCATCCTCGCGGTGTGTGCCGGACTGCAGCTCCTGGGCCATCGCTATGTCTCCGAGATGTTCCTGCCGTACCTCCGTGATTTCGACATCAACGTCTTCGACGAGTTCCACCTCGCCGACGTCGGGGATGTCCCGATGATCCCCGCCGATGCCGCGCGCTGTCGGTCCTACATCGAGAAGTACGTCGACGAGGTCCTCGCCGCCGGCGCCATGCCGATCTGCATCGGTGGCGACCACTCCATCCCGATCCCGATCGGGGCGGCACTTTCAAAGCGGATCACGGGCAAGTTCGGCTACATCCACTTCGACGCTCACATCGACTGCCAGCCGAACTTCGCGGGCGAGCGCTTCACGAATTGGTCGCACGTCGCTCGGATGATCGAGCTGCACAACTGCGACCCGAAGAACGTGGCGATCGTCGGCGCGCGGGGTGCGCTCAATCCACCCGAGCAATGGGAGTTCGCACGCGAGAACGGGATCCGGATCTATCGGATGAACGAGATCGAGGATCGGGGCATCCGAGAGGTCGTCAATGAGGCACTCGACATCGTCACGGACGGCACGGACGCCTTCTACTGCAGCCTCGACTCGGACGTCGTCGACGCCTCGGCGATGCCGGGGACGGACGCTCCGGAGCCAGGTGGGCTCACCTCCCACGAGATCCTCCGCGCGTGCGAGCTCATCGGGGCTCGGAAGCCCGCGGTCCTCGATATCGTCGAGCTGATTCCGGCCTATGACAACCCCGCCATGATTTCGCTCCGCCTCGCGGGGTACATGATCATGCACCTACTCGGAGGCATGGCAACCGGTGGTGAGCGGGTCCGCACGAAGATACGCGAAGGGATCTGACCTCCCTCCCGGCAGCGGGCGAGCACGCTCACGGCCGACGGCCCTCGCCCGACGTCCCTCCTGGATCCCACGGACGTTGCGCGATGAGCGGCGTGGGCGTGGCAGCGCGGGGGACCCAGTTCAGGTTGGGGATTCCCTCGCCCCCTCCGATCGGAAGTCCTCATTGAACGACCGTCGACGAGTAGGCGATCGCGGATCGCTGAGAAGAGGGTGGCCTAATGTGCCTGCGTCGGCGATGATCCGGGGACGATGGAGGCGGATGGGGTGATGGGCTTGGTACTGGCGTCCTGACCGACGCAGCCCGGCCAGCGCTGAGACTCACAGCTGACGTCTCGATTTCGCGTGCACCGCAAGCCGCGGCCGATCCAAGTTCTGCTCCACCCGTTCACAATCTGCTTACGAGGATGCCTGGTGCTCGTCGACATTCCCGCGCGCCTGGACGGCCGGGTGGCCCGTGACGGGATCGGGATCCACTACCAGGTCTTTGGTGATGGAGAGCAGACGATCCTCCTGCTCCCGAATTGGACGATCGTCCACTCCGACTTCTGGCGTCTGCAGGTTCCGTACTTCTCCAGTCGCTACACGGTGGTGGCGTTTGACGCTCGCGGCAATGGGGCGTCCGATCGACCGGTCGAACCTGGCGCCTATGCTGATGCCGAGGGAGCGGAGGATGCCGCGGCTGTCCTTGACGCGGTCGGGGTGGAGCGTGCGGCGATCATGTCAGTCTCCGCGGGAGCTAACTGGGCGGCATTGCTCGCAGCCAACCACCCAGATCGGGTGGCTGGCGCCGTCTTCATCGGATCGAGCCTACCGGTTGCGCCGAACAGTCCAGCGCGGACCGCCGCAATCGCGACATTCGATGAGCCCCGGACCTCACACGAGGGCTGGGGGAAATGGAACCGCCACTACTGGAATCAGGATTGGTGGGGCTTTCTTGATTTTTTCATGCACCAGTGCTTCACGGAGCCGAACTCGGAGAGCTACGTCCGCCACTTCGTCGAGATGGGCCTCCAGACCACCCCTGAGATCGTGGCCGCGACGATCGACGCGCCGAGCCTCGATAGGGACGAAGCGCGACGGGTCGCGTCTGCGATCGCCTGTCCCGTCCTCGTGATCCACGGCGATTCCGATGCGATTGCCCCTCTCGAGAAGGGCATTGAGCTCGCCCGCCTGACGCGAGCTGGGCTCCACGTGCTGTCAGGGGCAGGACATGAACCGGAGTTGCGCCAAGCAGACCACACAAATCAGCTCATCGAGCTTTTCCTTGAGCGAACGTGGCCGACCCGGGGCTGATGACGACCATCGTCGCCCGCCGAATCAGAAGCTCCACGGGGGTCGGTCGCCGGTGCCAGTGAGCGAGCTCACGCCACGATCCGGGCGTCACGCAGGATGGCGAGCTCGGCTCTCGACATTCCCAAGATGCTCGTAAGGATCTCATCCGTGTGCTCGCCAAGGATCGGTGCGCGACGGACGGCTCGTTGACTCCCCGTGATCCGCAGAGGCGACGCCGGCATCCGATAACGGCCGACACCCGGGTGTTCGACCTCCGCGAACATGCTATTCGCAAGTGAAGCTCGTGGGTCGTGTGCGACCATCTCGCTGATCGTTTGGTAGGGCGCCCAGGTTGCGTGGTGTTTCGTGAGGCACTCGCGGATCTCTGAGAGATCACGGTCCGCGAACCACGGAGCCAGGAGTCCCACGATCCGCTCGCGGGCCGCGTACCGATCGCTCTCGGTTCGGAGGTCGAGACCCATCGCGCGTTCAAGCGCCTCCATGGGCTCGATCGTCGCCGTCGCACGGACCAGGGCCGTCCATTGGCGAGGCGTGATCGCGACGACCATGAGCCGTTGCCCGTCGCGAGTGGAGAAATCGTGTCCGAAGGCCCCATACAGATGGTTCCCCTCACGCTCTTCTTGCGCGGCGCCTAGTTCCGATGCGGCGAACCGACCGAGGTTGGCGACCATGGCAAGAGCGACATCCGAGAGCGCGATCTCGATGAGTCGGCCGCGGCCCGTCCTGAAGCGACTGCGCTCGCCAGCGAGGAGGGCGACCGCAGCCAAGGTCCCCGTGGCGATGTCCCAAGCGGGTAGGACCGAGTTGATCGGACCATCCGCGTCCGGAGGCCCGGTCAACCATGGATATCCGGTCGCGGCATTGACCGTGTAGTCCACCTGGCTCGTACCATCTGGATCACCAGTCACGGAGACCATGATGAGATCCGGTCGGACTGCCCGCAGCGCCTCGTACGCGAGTGGGCCACGAGCCGGCAAATTCGTCAAGAAGAGCCCTCCTCCTTCGCCCGGCGCCGTTGCGAGTCGAGCTGCGATCCGTTGGCCCTCCTCGCTGGCGAGATCGAGCGCAACGGAGCGTTTACCCTTGTTCAAACCCGACCAGTAGAGGCTCTGGCCGCCAAGAGCGAGCGGCCAGCGACGATAGTCGATGCCACCACCAGGGGGATCGACGCGGATGACGTCAGCGCCTAGCTGGGCCAAAGTCATCCCGCCCAGCGGTGCGGCTACAAAAGCCGACACCTCAATCACTCGCATGCCATCGAGGATTCCGATCGGAGGGGCGTCGGGCCGGGGATCTCTCTCATCGGACATCGCCATTCGACTCCGCGCCGCTGCCCTAGACGGACAGATCCGGCCGCGGAGGCGGCCCGGTCGATGCCCGCACCACGACCACGGGTTCGTCCTCGATCATGCGGTCCTCGACCGATCCACCTTCGACTGCGCGGAGAAGCATTCGGACCGCCTCCTGGCCCATCCGGAAGTTCGCCATCCGGATCGTCGTCAACGGCGGCGACATGTGGGCCGCCAACGCATGGTCATTGAACGCGATGAGGGAGATGTCGCTCGGGATCTGGAATCCCGCTTCCCGAATACCGGCGAGGACCCCCATTGCCTCGAGAAGACTCGCCGCGAAGATTCCGGTCGGGCGGTCATTCGGCGGCACTGCGAGGAGTCGAGCGATCGCGTCGCGCCCGCCCTCCTCGGTCGGCGGTGCCTTGACCACCCAGGCGCTTGCAACCTCGAGACCGCCCTGCCCCATCGCCCGACGGTACCCGCGTTCGCGTCGCCGGGCGGTATCAGTATCCGCGTCGAGTCCCACAAACGCGATCCGTTGGTGCCCCAACTCGATGAGGTGGCGGACGGCCTTGACGCTACCGACTTCGTCGTTGACCACGACTGAGCCGTGGATGCCGACGGTCCGGCGGTTGACGAGCACGAGCGGCAGCGCCCGCTCCGCCAGTTGGGCGACGAATTGGTCATCAAGTGTCGCGAAGGCGACGATCAGGCCGTCGACTCTTCCGTCGGAGATCAAGCGCGCGTAGTGCTCTTCGCTTTCGCCGCCGATCCGTCGGAGCGCGTTCGCCTCGACAACCATGACCAACTTGCCCGCCTCAGCGGCTGCGGCCTGGATCCCATGGATGACCTCGCTAAACCCCACGTTGTCGAGGCTCGGGATAACGAGACCGATCGTGTCGGTGCGTCGAGTTCGGAGTCCGCGAGCCAGAGCGTTTGGTCGATACTGGAGCGCCCGCGCGGCACCAAGGATGCGTTCGCGCGTGTCATCGCGGACGGCCTGACGCGGATCGCCTCGCAGAACGCGCGAGACCGTCGACGGGTCGACCTCGGCGAGACGAGCAACATCCTTCAGATTTGGCATCGAACTTCGCTCCGAGCGGGAGCGGTCATCGTTGCGTCCTGACCTTCACCTGCGAAGAGCCGGCGCGCTCCGGCCGCCTAGCCATGACGACATAATGCCTGCGCTGCGGCTTCGATAGCCACGGCACTCGGCACGATCTCGTCCTCGAGCGGTGGGCTATACGGGATAAGCAGGTGCCCCGGAAGGCTGATTGCCTGTGGGGCGGCCCGCCACACGACACCACCGGAGGCCAGCAGCGAGATGATCGTCGCGCCCCATCCGCCGGCATGAACCTGCTCCTCGACGACGAGCAGTCGGCCGGTGCGGTCGACCGAATGGCGAATCGTGGGCAGGTCGAGTGGCCTGATCCAGCGCAGGTCGATGACCTCGGCCTCGACGCCTGCGGCGGCGAGCTCGTCGGCGGCCATAAGCGCTCGCTCGACCATCAGCAATGTGGCAACGATCGTCACGTCACCACCCTCGCGGAGGACCGCCGCTCGACCAATCTCAGCGACCGAGCCCCGCTCCACCGGACCCTTTCTGGCATAGAGCCCCTTGTGCTCGTGAAAGATGACCGGGTTGTCGTCCCGGATCGCGGCCCGGAGCAGGCTGTAGGCAGAGCCGGGTGTCGCGGCGGTCACCACCCGCAGGCCCGGCAAACCCATGAACCAGCTCTCGCCCGTCGCCGAGTGTTGCGTGCCGAAGCGACCCGTCGCGCCGGAGACTGAGCGGATGGTCACCGGGACAGAGCATTTCCCGCCGCTCATGAAGCGGTACTTGGGGAGCTCGTTGACGATGGCATCGGCGGCGGTCGGCAGGAAGTCGCTGAACATGAATTCGACGACTGGACGGAGCCCCATGAGGCTCATCCCGAGGGCCACCCCGGTGAACCCGTTCTCGCAGATCGGAGTGTTGATCACGCGCTCGGGTCCGAACCGCTCGAAGAGCCCGACATTCGTCTTGAACACGCCGCCGTCGCTCGCGACGTCTTCCCCCATCAGGACGACGGCCGCATTCGTCGCCATCTCGTCGAGCAGAGCCGCGTTGATTGCCTCGCGGTAGGTGAGCTCCACCGTCTCGGCTACCCGGACGTCCGCATCGCGCGCGCTTGGGTCAATCTGCGTAGACATAACGCGCGGTCTCCTCCAGGTTCGGATACGGGGCCGCCAAGGCCCGCTCAGCAGCAGCGTCGATGTCCCGCTGGACCTCGGTGGATAGGGCCGCCTGCGCATCGCTTGTGAGGGTCCCCTCGGCCGCCAGCCGCCTGCCGAGGATAGCGATCGGATCTCGCGCCTGCCAGTGCTCGAGCTCGCCGTCGGGCCGGTACTTGGCCGGGTCCGACCGGCTGTGCCCGCGGTACCGGTAGGTCTTCATCTCGAGGAGCGAGGGCCCGTCGCCGGCCCGGGCCCGCTCGACCGCAACGGCGACCGCCGCGCGGACGACCTCCACGTCCTGCCCGTCCACGATCGTCCCCGGGATCCCGAACGGGTCCGCCCGACGGGCAAGGTCGTCGATGGGAGTGGTTGCCCGAAGGGGCGTGTACTCCCCGTACAGATTGTTCTCGATGATGAATACAACCGGGGCAGACCAGACGGCGGCCATGTTCAGTGCTTCGTGGAAGGTCCCAATGTTGGTGGCCCCGTCGCCGAAGAACGTGAGCGCGACGCGAGCTTGGCCTTGGAGCTTGAAGGCCATCGCGGCCCCGACCGCGATCGGCAGGCCGGCCGCCACAATCGCGTTCGAACCGATGTTGCCCATGGAGAAGTCAACGAGGTGCATTGAGCCCCCGACGCCGCCCGAGCCGCCAGTCCGGCGGCCCATGAGCTCGGCGAAGGCCGTCTCCGGGGCCATCCCACGCGCGAGCGCCTGGCCGTGGCCGCGATAGGTGTTCGTGAGGACGTCGTCTGGGCGCATCGCGGCGATGGCGCCGACCGAGACTGCCTCCTGGCCCTGACAGAGGTGGGTGGTGCCCTGGATATGGCCACCCATGAACAATTCCTGGACCTTCTCCTCGAAGCGCCGGATCTCGAGCATCCGGCGATACCAGGCGGGTCGTGGATCGGCGTCCGTCTGAGCGCTCATGCCTCACCTCCGTTGGGACGAGTCGAAGTCATCGTGTCTGGGCCACCGATCACTCCGGCCGAGCGCCAACGTTCGAGTTCCGCGTCAGAATGCCCGAGCTCGTCACCGAGGATCTCCTGATTGTGCTCGCCCAGTTCGCCGCCGAGATATCGCACCTTGCCGGGCGTGTCCACGAGGCGCGGGATCGCGTTCTGGATCCGAACCCGGCCAAGCTTCGGATCATCGACCGTCGTGATCGTCTCGCGGGCCTGGTACTGCGGATCCTCGAAGATGTCGGCGATCGAGTAGATCGGTCCGATCACGGCCTCGGCGGCCTCGAAGGTAGCCATCACCTCGGCGCCCGTGTGCTGTGCGATCCAGCCACCGATGAGGAGGTCAAGCTCCTTCTGGTGCAGGATCCGGCCCGTGTGGTCCGCGAACCATGGTTCTGAAGCAACCTCGGGGTGGCCGACGAGCTTCATCACACGCTCCGCGATCGACTGCGAGCTCGCCGACATCCCGAGCCAACGTCCATCGCTGGCCCGATATGCGTTCCGCGGGGCCGTCCACTCGGTGCTACTACCGGTCCGCCCCTGCACCACCCCGAGCTGGTCGTACACGAGCGCCTGCGGCCCAAGAATCCAGAACAGTGGCTCATAGATCGCTAGGTCGATCACCTGCCCCGGCGCATGGTGTATGTCGCGGTGGTAGATCGCAAACATGGTCGCGAACGTCCCGAAAAGGGAGGCGACGCCGTCCCCGAGCGCGAACGGCGGGAGTGTTGGTGGACCGTCCGGCTGACCGTTGATGTGAGCGTATCCGCTGATCGATTCGGCGACCGTCCCGAACCCTGGCCGCGGACTGTACGGGCCCGTCTGACCGAACCCGCTCGTGCGCACCATCACGAGTCTCGGGTTGATGGCGTGCAGCACGTCCGGGCCCAGGCCCCATCGCTCGAAGGTTCCCGGACGAAAGCTTTCAATCAGGACGTCGGCGTCGGCGATCAGCTCCTTGAGCAGGGCGGCGCCCTCGGGCGTGCTCAGGTTGAGCGACACCAAGCGCTTGTTGCGGCTGACAAACGCCCACCAGAGCGAGACGCCGTTCTTCTGCCAGCCGAGCGTTCGCAGGGCATCACCCCGAGGATGCTCAACCTTGATGACGTCCGCGCCGAAGTCCCCGAGAAGAGTCCCGATAACCGGGCCGGCAAAAAGCACGCCGGCATCGATGACCCGGAGACCGCTCAGCGGGCCCGGCGAGGCAGGATCGGCGCCGGGCGTCGTCCGAGGCCTGGGCTGGGCGCCTGACGACTCGTCCGTCATCGCGCCTCCTCGGAAGCATAGTCGCTGAACGACTGTTTCGTTTGGATGAGCTCGACGCGAATCCCGTCCGGGTCGATCATGTAGACGGCGCGTCCCCCCTTGTTCGGTCCGATCGTCGGAGTCACCGGCGCGGAAACGGACTCCACGCCTTTCGCGACGAGGTCCGCGTACAGCGCGTCGAGGTCGTCCACGAAATAGGCGGTATGCGCGGTCCCCGGATTCGCGGTCCGGGTGTCGACAGGCATCCGCTCGACATTCCGGTACTCGAGGAGCTCAAGAAAGACCTCGGAATCGGGGGGTCGCAGGATCGCCGCGTGAAGATCCACTTCAGGGTAGCCGACGAGCTCGCCGATGTAGGGGGCCTGCGGGTTCCAGGCGAACACGACCTCGAACCCGAGCACGTCCCGATAGAACGCCACGGACCGCTCCAGGTCGCGCACCTGAAGCCCGGTGTGATGTGGTCGAGTGATCGCGGCCATCAGGACGAGGTGCTCCCTTCAGGGTTCATAGGTCGTCGAGAAGGCCGTCCGGATCGACCACGGTCTGCGTGGCAATCCAGGCCGGATCCACAAGGCGACCGAAGCCGGGCGACTCGGGCAAGGGATCCATCAACCCATCTCGGACCACGGGCTGGGCGAGGCTGTCGTCCATCGGATGGACGCCGGTGCCCGGGATCCCCCACTCGATCGGAGACTCTGTATGTCCGAGGGCGCCCAGGACCTGGGAGTGGATGTGCGGGTACATGTGAGGCGACAGGAATTTGCCGGCCGCCGCGACCGCCGCGGCGATCGGACGCAAGCGGGTGATCCCACCGTTGGTCGTGGCATCCACCCGATTGACATCGACCGCGTCGTACTTCAGGAGCGCCTGCGGATGGTACGAGCCGCCCTGCTCGTCGCCCATCGCGACCGGCGTTGCGATCCCCTTTCGGATCTCGGCGACCATCGCCGCATCGCCGGGCGGGACGATGTCCTCAAACCAGCCGATGTTCAAACCATCGAGTCGCCTTCCGAAGGCGACCGCGTCGGCTGCCGTCTTGTGCAGGAAGTTCGCATCGATCCCAAGCCACGCCTCGGGGAACGCCTCGCGGGCTGCACGCAGACGTTCGATGGAACCATCCTGGGTCGGGGCGATCGGCAGCTTGAACCGGCGCCAACCTCTGTCCCACAGGCCGGCCATCTGGGCGACGGTCGCCTCTGCGGAGATCGACGGCGGGTAGCCGACGATCGCGGTCGCGGGCATCCGCTCACGACCACCGCCGAGAAAGGCCGCGATGGACTGACCAGCCGCCCGGGCGGCGAGGTCCCATGCGGCGAGATCCACGAGCGACAGGGCCCGCATCCCGATGCCTGCTGCGTGCACGGCGTTGTTCGCCCAGAGCGCCTTGAAGAACAGTCGCTCCGGATCGTCGAGCGGTTCGGCAACGTAGGCCGGAGCGATCGTCCGGTCGACGATCGCCGCAAGCGGGCCATCCCGCGTCAGGCAATACGCGAAGCCGCGCAGCCCGCTCTCCGCGTCGATTCGGACGAGGGCAAACTCGCGATGGCGCATGACCCATGTGCCGAAATGGATCGGCACCTCGAGGGTGTGGATGATCGTCGCCACCCGAATGCGGGTGATCCGGTCGAGGTCGGCCATCGTGTCCCCCTACGCCGTCAAGTAGCCGTCGTCGCACATCAGCGTGTGCCCGGTGACGAGCTCGGAGGCATCGCTCGCGAGAAAGATCGCCGCACCGATCAGCTCGCGCGGTAGACCCAACCGTGGGCGGAGCATCCGCGCCTTGATGAAATCCGCGGTCAGGGACGTCCGCTGGGCCGCCTCGCGAGTCAGGGGGGAGTCCATCAGGGTTGGGCCGATGGCGTTGACGCGAACCCCCCGGTCGCGCCATTCGAGAGCCAGGCCGCGCGTGATCCCGAGCACCCCACCCTTCGAGGCAAGGTACGCGCTCGCCCATGGATATCCGACAAAGGACCCGATCGAGCCGAGGTTGATGATGCTGCCCGAGCCTTGACCCAGCATCTTCCGGCCGAATGCCTGGCAGCACAGGTAGGTGCCCTTGAGGTTCAGCTCCACGATGAAGTCGAATCGGTCCTCCGGGAACTCCTCGGCGGGCGAGCGATAGGCCGTGCCCGCGCTGTTGACGAGGATATCGACCCTACCGAGTTCGGCGACCACCGAGTCGGCGAGGGCATCGACCTCGGGTTTGGACGTGACGTTCAGCCGGCGAACGTGGGCCGTACCACCCTGCTCGCTGATGGTCGCTGCCGTGGCCTCGACGCCCTCTTCGTTGATGTCGGCCAGGACGACCGTCACTCCGGCCTGGGCGTACCCGATCGAGATCGCTGCGCCCAGTCCGCTGCCGGCGCCGGTGACAACCGCGACCCGGTCGCGCAGGTCGAACAGTGAGCCGACGAATCCGGCGGGAATCGCCAGATCGTCGTCAGGAAAGCTCATCGTGGATCTCCAGGCTCGGGATGGGGATCGTTGGGATGGGCGGCAAGGGGATGAACCTCGACCGACAACCACGGGTAGAAGGGGAGCGAGGCGATGGCCGCGTGCAGCTCCGTCGAGTTGGGCGCCACCCACAGGCCCCAGTTCGCCCGCCGTCCCGGGATGCGCCACAGGCGGCTGATGATCCCGGCCTCGCCCAGCTCGCGCGCGCGGGTACGCTCGGCAGTAGTCAGCCGCTGAAGCTCGTTGGGATCGCCATCGGCTGGCCATCGGACTTCGATGTGCACGAGGAACTCCATGGTCAGGCTCCCAGTTCCAGCTGGTTCACGGCGGGCCCGATCGCGGCGCGCAGCGTGACCCCGAACGCGCGACGAGCGCCCGGAGCGAGCTCATCCAGCGGCGCGGCTTCGCGTTCGGCGACGCGCCCGAACAGTGCGCAGTTCGCCGGCTCGATGCCCGTCACGTAGATGCCCTCGGCGAGCATCCGCCACTGCCACAGACGAGGCAGCGACCGTCGGTCGTATTCGACCGCGACACCGATCCCGCCGCTCGGCTCGAACCCTTCGTTGATGATCCCCACCCGGACGCGATCCGGGCTCGATGCCGCCAGACGATGCTCGAAGACCTGCACCGGGAAGCCCGGCGTCGGGGGCGCGAACCGGTCATGGTCGGGCTCAGCGGCCCGTGAGACGTCGTCCCAGCCGACAACCTCCGCTGGCGGAGCGAACAGACGAGATGTGGCAGCCACGACCGGGTGGCCGACGTTGATGTGGTAAAGGACAAACACGGGCGCAGGAAGGTAACCACGATTCTCGATCTCATCGCTGAGCTCGATCCGTGGATCACCGACCGGGAATCGGAGCGTTCGATGGAGTACAAGGTCGACGCCGTAGACGGTGGTCTCGCGAACCTCTCCGCGGACGACCACGGCCAGGCCTCGTTCGTCTTCCTCGGTGTCGACCGTCACGTTGCGAGCCGGCAGGTTCGAGACTCTACCGTGGAGGCCATGATGCTCATCGCCGTCGCGGACAGCCGAGCCAACGTTTTGGAGGCCCGCCGTGAAGAGCAGGCCGCCGTGGAACGAGCGCAACCAGACATCGTCGCGGAAATAGGACGGGTGGACGATTCCCGTCGGCGACTGCCAGGCGAGCGGATATCCGGAGCACCAGGCCTGACCGATGTCCAGGCCCCGGTCTGCGATCACCAGCGCGTGGATCCCACCGGCGACGCGGACATCGATCGCGCGGACGCCGTCTTCAGCGCCGTCGCCGAGTCTTACCAACCGGCCACTCGCAATCTGCCCGAGGTCACCGAGCTCCGGGCGCGGGGCGGGTGCAGTGCTCATTTGCTCAGCCAAGGGGGCGTCACGTAGTCGTCCCAGGCAGCCCCTTTGCCGGCATCGACCGGCACCGCTGCGCCGGTGATCCCCGTCGCAAGCGGTGATACGAGGAAGGCGATCGCGGCGGCGATGTCGCGCGAGGTCAGGACCCGCCCGAGCGGATGTTTGGAGGCGAAGGATTCCAGCACGGCGGCGCCGTCGGGCAGCGTCGCCAGACGTCCCTCGAGGAGGGGGGTCAAGGTGACGCTCGGGCAGACCGCGTTGACGGTGATCGCCTCCCGGGCGAGGTCCAGGGCTGCGGCCCGGGCAAGATTGAGGAGGGCGCCTTTGGACGTACAGTAGGACGCCATTCCTGGTTCGGCCTGAAGACCATCAAGGCTCGACAGCACGACTAGCGCTCCGTGGCCACGTCGGCGCATCTGGGGCACCGCCTCGCGAATGACCAGGAAGGCGCCTCGGACGTTGACGGCCATGACCTTGTCGAAGTGCGCGACCGACGTCGCGTCGATGGGCTGGTAGTCGCCGAGGATCCCGGCGCAGGCGATCGCGATGTCGACATCACCAAGGTCGGTGTGGGTGGTCTCAAAGGCTCGCCGGACGTCGTCCTCGGATGCAGAATCGCCTTCGACCGCGACCGCGCGTCGTCCTGTTGCGCGGATGAGTTTGGCCACGCCTTCCGCTGCACGGGGCGTGATGTCAAAGATCGCGACATCGGCGCCGAGGTCGGCAAGAGTCAACGCTGTTTCGCGGCCGATGCCAGACCCGCCCCCGGTGACCAGGGCGATGGAACCGTCCAGACGGAGACCCGGGAATGGCGTTCGATCCGCCATCAGCCGATCTTCCCAGGATGGAGCGGCTGACCGGTTCTTCCGAGCGCGATCCGCCAGAGCGCCCCGCCGAACGACGGGTCCGCGCTATCGGCCGGAACGCCGGCGTCGGTCATGTACAGGTTCTCGCCGTCGAAGGCGCAGTTGGTTGCCGCGTTTCCGCACGCGATGAATTCATCCACGGTGCCGTCGGGCTGCAGGACGTGGATGCCCGCGGCCGTGATGTCGGTCACGTACAAGCGCCCATCCGCGCCGATCTTCATACCGTCCAGGATCGGGTTCGCGCCGGGCAGCTTACCGAGATCCTCGATGTCCGTCGAACCTGTGCGCAGCCGTCGAACATGCCCAGTGTAGGACTCGTCCCAGACAATTGACCCATCCCTCTCGATCGCCAGTCCATTGGGGAAGACCGGGGCCGGGAAGGCGATGATGACATGGCCAGTCCCGTCCGGCTCGAGCGCGAAGATGTAGCTTGGATCGGGTGCTGCCGGGTTGTAGGTCCCGGGATCCGTGAAATACAGGCGCCCGTCCGCCCCGAACACGAGGTCGTTGGGTCCGTTGAGCTTGATGCCCTCGATCTCCGTGATCAGGACCTCAGCCGATCCCCCCTCATGATCGACCCGCTGAATCGACGGAACACTCATCTCGGCCGCCCGCCACGGCCCCACCGTCCCGCCGTTCTGGCAGACGTAGAGCGCGCCATCGGAGCCAAGGACGCTCGAGTTCGGCGCCCCCGCTGTGTATGCGTAGCGCCCGACTCCGTCGGGACTCCAGACCGTCAGCTGGCTACGGTAGCTCTCGACGAAGACGACCCGACCATCTGGCAGAACCGTCGGCCCCTCCGGCCAGCCGAGTCCGCTGGCGACCTGCTCGATGTGCATCGTGGCCTCCCGAAATGACGGTGCGATTGGTCGTCAGCGGATCGCGCCGGACGTGATCCCGCGCACGATGTAGCGCTGGATGAACAGGGAGAAAATGAAGATCGGAATGATGGTGACGATCCCGACGGCGGCAGCGATATTCCAGTCGATCGGGCGGTCGGCACTGACCAACGTCGCTGCTCCGAGCGTCACGGTCTGGAGATCACGCGAGTTAATGACAAAGAGCGCGACGAGGAACTCGTTCCACACGAAGATGGCACCGAAAATCGCCGCGACGATCAATCCTGGGCGCACGATTGGCAGCATCACCCGCAGGAGTAGTTGGGCTCGGCCGCAACCGTCCACTCGAGCCGCGTCGTCGATCTCCATCGGCACTTCGTCAAAGAAGCCAATCATGATCCAGACGACGAGCGGGAGGGTGAAGGCCACATACGGCAGCACCAGTCCCACATAGGAGTCCTCCTGGTGGAGAAACGTGACCATCAGGAAGATGGGGATGGCGACCGCGACTCCAGGCATGAACCGGAAGCTGAGGATCGTGGACGCCCATGTGTCTCTTCCTCGGAAGCGAAGCCGGGAGAACGCATAGGCGGCCGGCGTTCCGACGATCAGGCCAACGAGGGTCGCGATGCCCACCACGATGATCGAGTTCCCGACGAACGCGAGCATCCCCTGGGTCCCGATCACTTCGGTGTAGTTCCTGACGATCGTCGACCAGTCGAAGCTCAGGGTCGGTGGCACGTCTGAGGCGATCTCGATCCGTGTCTTCAATGACAGGATGAGGAGGTACGCGAATGGGCCGAGGGCGACGATCGCGATGAGCGCGAGCACAACGTACGCAGCCACCCGCCCGACGACGTGTCTCATGCGCCCTCCTGCCCGCGCAAGCGGACGAAACGGAGGGTCACCGTGGAGAGGACGATCAGGACGACGACCATCACGTAGGCGATCGCCGCCGAATACCCGTACTGCTGAAAGTCGAATCCGGTCTGGTAGGTCAGAAAGCTCAACGTCGTTGTTGTGCGAGCTGGTCCTCCATAGGTCAGGCCATAGACGAGGTCGAACGAGCGAAAAGCGTCGATGGCCCGAAAGATGGCCGCAAACGCAATCGCCGGCGCGAGGAGCGGCAGCGTGATGTACCGGAAGGTCGCCCACCGGCCAGCGCCGTCAACTTGGACGGCCTCAAACACATGCTCGGGTAGCGCCTGCAGCCGGGCGTACACGACGAGGAATACAAATGGGGTCCATTGCCAGGTGTCCGCGATCACCAGCGTGCGGATGGCCCAATCCGTCGAACCCAACCAGTTGATGGGCGGCAGACCGAGCCGTCCGATGGCCCAATTGACGATGCCCCAGTCGGGGTTGAGCATCGCCCTCCACATGACTCCCACGACGATGGGGGTCAAGAGCATCGGCAGGATGAGCGCTCCGCGTACCAGCCAGGAGCCCCGCAGGCGCTGGTTGAAGAAGAGGGCGAGTCCAACGCCAAGAACAACTTGCAGGACGACAGCCGACCCCACCATCACTGCGGTGGTCCGTGCCGCGTTCCAGAAAAACGGATCATTGAAGACCGCGACGTAGTTGTCGAAACCGACCCAGTGGCCCGAGTCTTTCGCAATGCCCAGGTCGGTGAACGAAAGCCGCAGACTGTAGAGCAGCGGAAAAACCGAGAATGCGAACAGGTAGATGAGGCATGGACCGAGCAGGAGCAGGACGTCGCGCGTGTTACGCGAGACCAAACGCGACGTCCTGCCCCCCCTTTCGGTCACAGGAAGACGACCTACCCTGCCGGTCACCTGAACAGTCGCAGGCGCTCTCGGGCGGCCGTAGTTTTCGTCGATCAGACGAGAACGCCGGCCTTGCGGAGCGAGGCTTCCCAGAGCGTCTGGACGTTGGCACAGGCCGTCTTGGCGTCCTGCGCACCGATGAGCGCCTTGTTGAATTCGACGTTCATCGACGCGTTCATCCCGAAGAAGTCGGCGAGGATAGACGTCTCGATGGTGTGGGCCCCGGCGTTCGCCGCGCCGGAGATCGGCAGATAGGGCAGCTTGGCGATCAGGGTCGGATCGTTGTAGGTCGAATTCCGGCTCGGGTCGATCTGGTACTGCAACTCCTCGTAGTTGTTGAACGACTTGCTCGTCATCCATGTGAGCGCCCGCCAGGCGGCTGCCTTCTTCGTCGGGTCGGCGTTCGCTGGAATCCCGACCCCCCAGCCACCGAGGATCGCCTGCGACGTCTGACCTGGCGCGGCTGGGACCGGGGTGACGCCGGTCATCGTGGCGACCTTGGAAGTGGCCGGGTTGTACACCGGCCCGGCGATCGTGGACCAGAAGACCATCTGGGCGATCTTGCCGGAGGAGAACGCATCCACGTTCTCCGGGAAGCCATACGAAGTCACGTTCGTCGGCGCATACGGCAGCAAGTCGATGAGCATCTGGAGCGCGCCGACCGCCTCGGGACTGTTGAGGTTGGGCTTGAAGTCCTTGGTCGCCGGGCTGCCGGTCAGGAGGACGCCGCCCGTGGTGAGGAACGTCGTGTACCAGGAGACGGTGGCCAAGGAGAAGTCGTTGGCGCCGATGAAACTGCAGCCTGCCACTTGGCCCGGCTTGTTCAGGGCCTTCGCCGCCGCCTTGAAATCGTCCCACGTCTTGGCCGGCTGAAGACCCGCCGCGTCGAAGAGATCCTTCCGGTAGAAGTAGACGACCGAGCCGCTGTGCAAACCAGGAATGCCGTAGAGATTGGTCCCTTTGCCGAGCGTCTTGGTCGTCGGATCGAAGATTCCGACGTTGTTGAGGTTCGCCGTCGCGAAGTCCGAGAAGTCCCAGTCTGGCGGCGTCTCCGCGGGATCATCCTTGTATTTGTTGAGCTGCTCGAACGAGCCGTTCGACAGGTAGCCTGTGGTGAGGAAACCCAGATAGTTGACGAGTTCGAACGCAGACTGCGATGCAGCGAGCTCCTGACCCGTCTTTGGGATGAGAGCGTTGAGGGCGGGCGCGCTGATCGTGAGGTCAATGCCCGTTTCGGTCTTGAGTTGGGCGACTTTGTCTCCGAGGGCCCGGTGGTCGTTCTCGCTACCGGTCATCAAGATGCTTACCTTGGTACCGGCATACTTCATCGGGTCGAAGGTCCCGCCAGCCGACGATGCCGCGGGGCTCGATCCGGCGGCCGATGGCCCGCTCGAGCTTGCGGCGGCCGATGGGGCCGCAGTCGCGGCCGAGCCGCAGGCAGCCAGGATTGCGCTGATCGCGCCGCCGGAGAGGCCAAGGATGGTCGCCCGTCGGACAAATTCACGCCGACTGATCCGGCCGGCGAGCAGACCCTGGACAGCCGCCGAGACGGCGCCGTCGCCCCTCGGCGTGGCTTCCTGGTTCACGGCGTTCCTCCTCTACGACGAGCCCTGCAAGACCGCATGGTCCTGCTCGCGCCGCACCGTACTAGACGGGACCAACGATTGTCAACAATCCTTTGTTCCGACTCCACGGCAGGCCACCCGGCGTTCTTCCTCGATGGCGGCCACTTCCTCACCGCGCTGGTTTCGACCGACGATTCGGCGACGGACGACACCTCCTCGACCATCCGCCAAGGGCACACCAGAGAGGATGACCGACTCCGCCCGCAGGGTGTCGCCGGCAAAGACGGGGCCCGCGAGGCGGATTGAGATCCAGCCCCAGGACCGGCCGAGGACCGCATCCGCAGGCGGCCACTCGATCGGTTCCGCTAAGCCCGCCACCACGGCGACGGTGAGGGCACCGAGGACGACCGGTTGGCCATAAGCGGTCGTCCGAGCGTAGTCGGCATTGGCGTGCAGGTCGCTCGCGTTGTTCGAGACCATCGCGAGCCATACGTGCTCGTCGGAGCCGATCGTCCGACCCCCAGGGTGCTCGATCGTGAGACCGGGCTGAGCGTCCTCGAACGACCATCTCGAGATCATGGCCCGAGCGTTCGGCACGGCCAACGATTACAGGCCTCGGAGGATCCCATCGGGATCATCATGAGGTTGAGAGCGGATCCACTCCGGGTCGACGAGGTGGCCGAACCCGGGTGCCTCGGGTAACGCTGCCATCCGCCCGCCTACCTCGATGGTCGGCTGGGGCAACGGGTCGTCCATCGGGTGGACCCCCGTGAACGGGATCCCCCACTCGATCGGCGCGTCGGCGTAACCGAGGCCGGCAAGGACCTGGCTGTGGACGTGGGGGAACATGTGCGGGGCGAATGCCAGCCCCGCCGCGAGGACCTGGTCGATGATCCGTCGGCCTCGGGTGATCCCGCCCATGCAGGTGAAATCGACCCGGACCACGTCGACGGCCGCCTCGGTGATCAGCGCCTCCGGGTAGTAGATGCCTCCCTGCTCATCACCCGTGGCGATCGGCGTCGCGGTGAGCTCACGCAGACGGCGCAGCTGCCCGGCATCTCCCGGTGGGAAGACATCCTCGAACCAACCCAGGTTGACGTCGGCGATCGAGTTGACGAACGCGGCTGCGACTCCAACATCGTCATACACCCATGCGGCGTCGAGGCCGAGCCAGGCATCCGGGGCTGCGGCGCGAGCGGCCCGAAGTCGGGCGGCCGTCCGCTCGGGAGTGGCCGCGATCGGCGCCTTGAACCGCCGCCAGCCCGACGCGTAGAGCTCGGCAGTCTGGGCGCCCGTCTCCTCCGGCCCCATCGTGGCTGGGGGATAGCCGATGATCGCCGTTACCGGCATCGGTCGATTCGCGCCACCGAGCAGCCCGGCGATCGAGAGGTCAGCCGCCTTCGCAGCCAAGTCCCATGAGGCGAGGTCGACGATCGACAGGGCGCGAAGCCCGATCCCGGCCGCATGGGACGCGAGACTGCGTCGCCAGGCGACCGTGAACGTCCTCTCCTGCTCGCCGACGGCTGTCCCGACGTACATGCGCGCGATCGTCTTGCGGATCTGCTCGGCAACGGCACCGTCCCGGGTCAGCGTGTAGGCGTAGCCGCGCAGCCCAGCTGTGGAGGTCACTCGAACGAGGGCGAATTCGCGATAGTTCATGATCCACTCGCCAAAGACGACCGGCGCGGGGAGTTGCGCCTGAATCGTCATCACCTCGACGGCATCGATCGTGTCGGTTCCGCTCATCGGTCGCCACCAGCACTCGAGGCCCAGGCCCCCTGGGCCATGAAGCCGCCGTCGACGCTGAGGTACTCGCCAGTGATGAAGCTTGCCCGGTCGCCGGCGAGGAAGAGGACAGCCTCGGCGATATCCTCAGGGCGACCGATGCGTCCAAGGGGGTGGACCGATCCGTAGCGCTTCACATTGGCCTCGATGTCCCCGCCTTCAGCCCGAGCCAGATCGCGGACCAACTCGGTATCGATGGTGCCCGGGCAGATGGCCACGACGCGGATGCCCTCCGCAGCGTAATCGAGGGCCATGTTCCGTGTCAGCGAGAGAATGCCGCCTTTGCTGGCCGCGTAGGCGGGCACGCCGGGCATCGACTGAAGGCCCTGCACGCTCGACATGTTGACCACAACGCCGCCCCGCCCGGTTTCGCGGATCCGCGGGAGAGCGTATTTGGACATGAGGAACACCCCCTTGAGGTTAACCCCGATGATCCGGTCCCAGACCTCCTCGGGCATGTCCTCAAGCCGGAAGTACCAATGAGTCGGCTGGATCCCCGCGTTGTTGACGAGGATGTCGAGCCGGCCGAGATGCGCGACCGTCTGGCTGACAATCCGCTCGGCATCCGTCGCCGAGGCGACGTCTCCGACCACCGCGACGACGCGGGCGCCCGTCGCCCCGAGCTCGGCGGCCAAGGCCTCGGCTGCGGGCCCATCGACATCTGCGATCGCTACCCGAGCCCCGGCTGCGGCGAACGCCCAAACGATCCCGCGCCCGATGCCGAGCGCGCCGCCGGTGACGAGCACCGCTCTGCCATCGAAGTCGCCCATGTCATCCGCCCTCGGTTAGATCTCCTCGACCTGACTGTACCGAACGTACCTGATTGAACAAACGATTGTCAATCCGGACATGAACGGCTTCACCGCGACACCGGAGGGTTGCGGGGCACAATCGTTTGTTGTACGTTTCGCTGCGACTTCGGCCGGGTAGGGCGGCCGTCCCAGGAGGTGGTCGATGCGCGTCCCGATCGAGATGCCCCAGCTTGGCTACGACATGTCCACCGGGCGGATCGCGTCATGGCTGAAGGCGGTCGGAGACAAGGTTCAGCGGGGTGAGCCGATCGCCGAGATCGAGACGGAGAAGTCGACTGTCGAGATGGAGGCCCTCGCCAGCGGCATCCTCGTAGAGATCATCCACGACGCTGGCAGCGAGGTCCCCGTCGGGGAGGTCATCGGCCAGCTCGAGACGGAGGAATGAGCGCTGGTTGGCACGCCGTCGCCCTGAGTCCGATGCGCGCGGCGATCGCTCGCCGGATGGTCCACAGCAAGCAGGTCGCACCGCACTTCTACGTGAGCGTCGAGGTCGACATGACCGCCGTCCTGGAGTCTGCGGCTCGGCGCAACGCGGGACACGCCCCCGACGAGCGGGTGACCGTCACGGCCTATCTGCTCCGAGCGTTGGCGATGAGCCTGGCCAGCCATCGGGCGTTCAATGCGATCTGGGCAGATGACGAGCTCCGGCTTGTCGACGCCATCAACATCGGCGTCGCCATCGCCCTCGACGACGGCCTCATTGCGCCAGCCCTCCTCGATTGCACGGATCGATCCGTGGCAGCCCTCGCCATTGGTCTCCGCGATCTGACCCAGCGGGCGCGCTCTGGACGACTTCGGCCGGCGGAGATCAATGACGCCACGTTCACCCTCAGCAATCTCGGGATGTACCCGATCTCGGGCTTCACCGCGATCATCACGCCGCCGCAGGTCGCGATCCTGGCGACCGCTCGGATCGAGCCGCGAGCGGTCGTCATCGGCGGCGCGGTCGGGATCCGGCCGATGCTAACCGCCACTCTCTCGGCCGATCACCGAGCGCTGGACGGCGCTTCCGCGGCAGCCTTCCTCGCCGATCTCCGGGCCGCCCTCGAAGCCGCCGCGGAATGGCAGGATCCGGCGTGACGAGCGATCGGCGGTCGCTCGAGGACCACATCAGGGAGGCCACTCGGCGTCAGGAAGCGGGCTCCTCCGCGCTGACTGGCCGTCGGGTGGCCCTCCCTCTCCGCTTTTGGCGCCAGGCGGCGCATTTCACGACGCCGGCAGGCGACGAGGCGATGGGCCGCAAGGCGATCGAGGGCGGCACCGAGCCGATGGCGCGGATCCTCGAGCGGATGGGATTGACCGGCGGCAACCTGGCCGAACGCCTGGAGACCGACCGGGGAGAAGTCGAGCGACTTCTGGCGACACCGCGGCGGGCGCCGCTTGTCATGCTCGACGGGGAAGACGCCCAGGCCCTCCGCAACGACGTCGTGGCTCAGGGACTCGCCAATGCGGCGAACCTCGTCGCCGGGGCAGATTGGACGGGCGATGGCCCGGCGACACTCCGCTTCTTCCGACCGCCCGGCTTTGCCCTCGGCACGACAGTGCACGATCTGTATAGCGTCATGTGGCAGATTGCCGACGCCTCGCCACCGGGACGATACGCGCTGGACGGAATCGTCTTTCCCAAGCTCGAGCATCCAGAAGAAGTCGGCCTGCTGTACGACATCCTCGACCAGGGGGAGGCAGCTCTCGGCCTGGCGCAGGGAACGATCCGTGTTGCCTTTCTGATCGAGTCCGGGTGGGCCGTCGCCCGGTTGGCAGAGATCGCCGTCCGTGCCGCGTCGCGCGCCTGCGCGCTTATCTTCGGGCTGGCCGACTACTCGGCTGACCTCGGCCTGCCCGCGATCTCGACCGACCACGCCCTGGCAAGCTGGGCGCGGGGGGAGATCGTGGCCGTCGCCGGCGCCTTGGGAGTGCCGGCGATAGACGGAATGACGCTCGACTACCCGGTCAGCGACCCGGCGCTCGATGCCGCCGCCAACCGCGAACGATTTCTCGTCCGGATGCGGCTTGTCTATGACGACGCGATCCAGGCCCGCGATCTCGGCATGACCGGCAAGTGGGTCGGCCACCCGGCCCAATTGTTCGCCGTCCTGCTGGCGTTCGATGCCGCCTTCGCACCGGCAACCCTCGAGGTCGAGGCGGCCAAACTTGACGCCTACCGGGCAGCGGTCAACGAAGGCCGCGGCGCAACTATCATCGAGGGCATCATGTCTGATCGGGCGACCGATCGCCACGCCCGGGTACTCCTGCGCCGCGCTACAGCCCATGGCCGGTTCGCACCCGGCCGGGCCTTCGAGCTCGGTGTAATCGACCGCGATGAGCTGGCCGAACTCAAGAGCGCGTCGATCCTTGGGGGCACGTCTGGATCATGAGAATCGACTGGGAGGGGCGCTTCCTCGAGGACTTCACCGTCGGTGACGTCTACCGTCACGTCAACGGGCGGACGATCAGCGAGACCGATAACACGTGGTTCACCCTGCTGACGAGCAATACCCACCAGATCCACGTGAATGCCGATTACGCCGCGCGAACCGAGTTCGGGCGCCCCCTTGTCGTGAGCACCCTGACCTTGGCGATCGTCACGGGACTGAGCGTGGCTGACGTGAGCCAGAATGCCGTGGCCAATCTGGGTTGGGACAACATCAAGCTGACGTCGCCGGTGTTCGCGGGCGACACCCTGTATGCCTCGAGCGAAGTCCTCGAAGTGCGGCCTTCTCGCTCTCGACCGGGTCAGGGGATCGTCCGAGTCCGGACCCGTGGCTTCAACCAGCGCAATGAGACGGTCATCGAATTCGAGCGATCTGTCCTCGTCTATGCGCGCGCGGCTCGGCCTGAGAGACGGGTCGAGACCGACCGCGATGTCGCATCGCCCGAGCCGCCGAACCCTCTCGACCCGTAGTCAGGTTATCCGCACCGGGTCGCCGGAATTCACCTTCTGGCGGATGCGACTGCCAGTTCCGGTCGACCAGACCACAGCGTCCAGCAACGGCGGCCCGGATGTCCGGGTCGCATCGCGCACCCAGAAACCGGGCGGATGGAGGAGGCTCTCGATGGGCTATGCGACGAGCCGTCTGGCCGTAGTAACCGGTGCGGCGAGCGGGATTGGGCTCGCGACCGCCAAGCGCCTGCTCTCGGAAGGCGCCTCGGTCCTTGCGGTGGACATCAGCGAGGCTGGGTTGGGTCCGATTGCCGACCTCGGCGCGACGCCGGTCGTTGCCGACCTGGGCGAGGAGACCGGCCGGGCGCGGGTTATAGAGGCGGGCCGCGGAGCCCAATATCTTGTGAATGCGGCCGGAATCCTTTTCGTGAAGCCCATCCTTGAGGTGACCACGGAGGATTGGCGGCGGATCTTCCGGATCAACGCCGAGTCGATGTTCTTCCTGATTCAGGGCATCGGACCCACCATGCCCGCCGGCGGGGCGATCGTGAACCTGTCATCGGCTTCCGCGAAGCTCGCAACCACAGTTGACCTCGCCCATTACGCAGCCACAAAGGCTGCCGTCCTCTCGATTACGCGCTCATTCGCATACGCCCTCGCGCCGCATAACGTGCGCGTCAACGCGATCTGTCCCGGGATCATCGACACCCCGATGCAGGAGAAGGTCCTCGAGGGGATCTCGGCGCTCCGTCGGATCACACCCGAGGAACTCGACGCGGCCCGTGTCAAGACCGTCCCGCTGGGGCGAACAGGCTCGGCCGACGAGTGCGCAGGGCTGATCTGTTTCCTCCTGTCTGATGCGGCTTCGTACATGACCGGTCAGGCGGTAAATCTGACCGGCGGCTGGGTGATGTGGTGAACGCTGGGGCCAGGGGTCGTGGAGGAGAAAAGGTCGTGTCCCCGATGAAGGTCGTGTCCCCGATGACCGCGAACAGCCGAACCGGCTGACCAAGGAATCGGCCATCGGGTCATCCTCGCGTCGTTGGAGTGAAGAACCGACGACGAGGGCAATGCTGGGCGCCGTTCCTCCTGAGGCTCTGTGAGCTCGCCTTGGCCGGCGTCCGGCTCGTCCTCTTCCACGCCCACCGGGGTGAACCGCGCTGGCTTCGATGGAGGACCTGGGCTGCCAAGGACGGTTGGACATAATGGTCGCCCGCGCGACATTCTGCTGCGCCGGCTGAATGTCGAAGACGCGCGAACGCGGATTCGATCGGCTGATACGCCGCCAAAGGAGGCGGCCGCACCTGACCCTACGGGATGAGCGCGCTCTCGATGACCTGGTTGACCGAGAAGTCATGGAGCTGGAGGTAGTGCCGAACGACCTCCTCGAGCGCTCGCAGCGGAATCGGGCCGCTGAACTCCGTCCCGACGACGGCGACGCCGTGCCGGGCTGCCTCGAAGCGGATCGTCTCGAGCAGCCGCGGCAGCGGCGTATCGACATCGCGGGTCGTCATCGTCGAGACCTGGATGAGGCCGCGGCTCTCGAGCGCGAGGCCGATCGCCTGGACGTCACGATAGCCGCCGCTGCTCTGGCGGATCACTTTCGCGATCCGCTTCGCGATTGACACATCGGTCGAGGCAAGGTTGACGTTAAAGCAGATGAGGTGGGAGCGGGCGCCAACGGTGCACGCGCCGTGGCGCGGGTCGAACGCCTGCGCGCCCTCGTCGGGCGGCCACGCGTCGTCGAGGACCTGGCGGGAGAGGTTCTCGTACTCGCCGAGGAGCTGCTGGGTGAGCTTCCCCGAGCCGACGGGTCGGCCCGGCCCGGCTGCGGCCGCCCCGTAGTACCAGACAGGGATGCCGCGCTCACCGAGGAATCGCCCGAAGCTGTGGGCAACTTGGACGGCCTCGGCCATCTCCATCCCCCGGACAGGGACGAACGGGACGGCGTCGACCGCCCCGACGCGTGGATGCTCGCCTTTGTGCGTCCGCATGTCGATGAGCTCGAGCGCAACGAGCGCCATGCGGCGGCTGGCCTCGAGGACCGGCTCCACTTCGCCGAGATACGTCAGGACGGTCCGGTTGTGGTTCTCATCGGACGAGACGTCGAGGAGCGTCACGCGATCCACGCCGCGGACGGCGTCGACGATGCGCTCGATGATGGCGGCGTTCTTCCCCTCGCAGACGTTGGGGACGGCCATGAGAACCTTCATCTCATCCTCTCCGAACCTGATCAGTCGAAGCCGGCTGGGCCGGCCTCAAGGACAAGACCGAGCACGTCCTTGAGCATCGCCTGCGCTGCGCCACGGGGGCTCGATCGCCCGCCGGACACCACGATCTGACCGACGACGCCGCAGTCGTAGGCGACCGCCTTCTCGGGCCCGCTCAGCGGGAAGAGGGGGTCGCCGGGCTCCAGCGCCTCGAGGCCGACCTCGAGGCGGCCAGTCTCAACGTCCGCGCTCGCTACGGCGCGCAGCCGCCGACCGGCCCGGGCGGCGGCTGCGGCCCGGGCCGCGACGGACCCGTCAATTGGCTCCCGTTTGATCGCATCGATCGATGCGCCGACCCCCCAGAGGAGGTTGGCGAGGAGGACGAGCTTGGCGGCCGCGTCGCGCCCGTCGAGGTCGCTCGTGGGGTCCGCCTCGGCGATTCCGCGCGACTGGGCCACGCGGACGGCGTCGGCCAGCGAGCCGCCCGCGTCGAGCTGCTCGAGGACAAAGCTGCTCGTGCCGTTGAGCGACCCGCGGATCGCCCGACAGGGGAACCCGCGGAGGCTGACGCGAGCTAGATCGGCAGCTGGGAGGGCGGCTCCCGTCGCGCCGGAGATTCTCACCCGGTGGCCCGTCCGGATGGCAGCCTCCGCGAGGACGCCCCAACGCCGGACGAGGTGCGTCTTCGTTGCGGTCACGACGTCCATCCCGGCATCGAAGGCTGCCAACATCTGCGCCGTCGCGGTGTCGACGAGCCGGTCGTCACTCGGAATCGCCTGGACGGCGACCGAGGCCGCGCTCGAGGTGAGGAACGCGCCAAGCTCTCCTGCGGGCGTCCATGCCTCGCGCGCGGGGACGGCCTCTGGCCCGGTCGCCGCGGGCCGGAGGATGATCTCCTGGCTCTCCGTGCGGATCCCGGCAACGGACAGCGCGATGCCGTATCGCCGACGTAGGTCCGTGTCACGCTCGCCGAGGAGCACGATGAAGTCACGCGCCACAGGACCGTAGCCGAGCAGCGCGATCTGAACGGGTTGCATTCGGCCACCTTTCTCGGGTGCGGCGTCAGCGCCGGCCGTTCCTGCCACTGACGTCGGCATCGACGACCTCGTAGAAGGTCTCGACGAGATGCCGCTGGTCGCGTGACGACCGGCCGGCAGTCCGGTCCGCGTACTCGGCGACGAGCGCGTTAACGACGACCGTCGCTGCGACGTTCGAGTTGAAGAAGCTCGGCGTGTCGTGGGGGACCGAGAAGATGATGTCCGCTGTCGCAATCGGGGAGAGGAAGCTGTCGGTGATCGCAATCGATCGGATGCCGTGAGCGATCGCGTACTCGACGACCTGGATTGTCTTGCGCACATACCTCGGGAAGGCGATGGCGACGACGGTGTCGCCGGGTCCCATCGCCGCGACGTCATTGACGAGACTGCCGCCGGAGTCGTCCATGAGCCGCGTCTGCGGATGGATCTGCTGAAGCAGGAAGCTCGCGAGGTAGGCGACACTGAACGACGTCCGAAAGCCCACGACGTAAATCGTCCGCGTGTCCGCGAGCAGGTCCACGGCACGCCCGACGTCCGCAGGGTCGAGGCGTGCGGCGATCTCCGCGAGGTTCCGTGAGTCCGCTTCCAGCATGGCCGCCGTAGTTGTCGCCCCCTGCCGGGTCGAGGCCGCCGACGCGTCGTCCCCGGCGCCCGGCTTGAGGGTCTCGCGGATTGCCTGCTGGAGCTCCGGGAATCCCACGTAGCCGAGGCGGAGCGCAAGGCGGACGACCGTCGACTCGCTCACCCCGATCATGCCCCCGATTCGCACCGCAGCCAGCTCGCTCGCGGAGCGCGGCTGCGACAGGCAGAAACGGGCGACCCGGCGCTGGCCGGGACTAAGGCGATCCTGGTTCATGCGAATTCGCTCGGGCAGGAGGAGCGGACCCGCCATTCTGTCTCTCCGTAGGCGCGCCGGGAAGCGCGCATTTCCGATGGTCGCCCGGGTGGCGGTCAGTCGACTGCAATCCGGGCTCCATCCAAGTTCCTGCAGCATAGCGCTTGTTGCAGGATAGATACAGCATCCCGCGACGTCTCCATTGGCCCTCCTCGAGGGCCAATGGACCCCTCCTGGAGGGCCGTTGGACTCCAACCGAGCAACCCGTTCGCGCACGACTTGGGAACCACGCATCCCCAATGTGCCGATTCTTGACAAGCACCTCGAGGGTGCGCTCTAATGGGCCCGTCTTGCATCATTCCATGAATTGATGCAGCCATTGGAGGAGTACCCCATGTCCTCGCGCAGTCGATTGGCAGCGATCCTGGTGGTCGCCGCATTCGTCGGTGGGGCGTGCTCGGGCACGACCGCTCCCACTTCGGCGCCGGTGAGCGCTGGACCGTCGTCGACG
Source organism: Chloroflexota bacterium (assembly GCA_015478725.1). Taxonomy (NCBI): domain Bacteria; kingdom Bacillati; phylum Chloroflexota; species Chloroflexota bacterium. Next base: position 27,678 of record JADMIG010000017.1, read on the forward strand.
GCGGCCGCCAGCGCGACTCCCGGAGCCAGCGCGACCGCGGCCCTCACCGGCCTGCTCGCCAAGGTGAAGGCGGACGGCAAGCTCATCGTCGGCACGTCGAACGACGCGCCGCTGTCCTATGTAGACTCGACGAAGGGGCCGAGCGGCGCGCTCACGGACATCCTTGTCGAGTTTCTCAAGCGGCAGGGGATCAGCGCGACGATCGACATGGTAACCACGCCGTTCGGGAGCCTCATCCCTGGCCTCCAGAGCGGGCAGATCGAAATCATCGGCGATGCGATGTACATCAGGCCGGCGCGGGCCCAGGTCATCGACTTCACGATGACGACGTTCTACAACCCCGAGGCCCTCGACGTCGTCAAGGGCAACCCGAAGAATATCCATCAGCTTGCTGATCTCTGCGGCAAGAGCGCCGGCACGTACATCGGCACGACCTACGTCGACACGCTGAAGGCGGCGAGCGCGAAGTGCACCGGCGGGACGACTATCGATATCAAGCAGTATCCGAAGATCGAGAACGTCTTCGCTGACCTCTCCGCGGGCCGCATCGACGCCGGCGTTGTCGACGCCTCGCTCTCGGCCTACGCACTCACGCAAAACCCGAGCCTCAACTTCCAGATCGTCAGCGACTACATCCCGGAGAGCAAGAGCACGTCGAACTGCGCGTTCGGCATCGCCAAGGGCGACCAGGCATTCCTCGACGCGTTCAACTCGACGTACACGCAGATGCTGTCCGACGGCACGGTCGCCGCGATCTTCACGAAGTGGGGCCTCACGCCGACTGACTTCTTCCTGAAGCCGTAGGGGCAGCGGGCTTCGAGATCACCTTGGGCAGGAGCGGATCCGCCGATGTCGGAGCCTGACGGGTGAATTTCGACCGGGCCTCGGAATGGTTGCCCAGTCTCTGGGCGGGCCTACAGCTGACGGTCTTCCTCACGTTCGCCAGCATGGCGTTCGCCCTGGTCATCGGCCTCTTTCTGGCTCTCGCCCAGCTCGATGCGCGGAAGAAATACTTCAGCTGGCCCGCCCGGGCGTTCGTGGAGCTCATCCGTGGGACGCCCCTGCTCCTTCAGCTCTTCTACATCTACTACGTTTTCCCGTTCTTCGGGCTTCGGCTCGACCCGATCGTCGCCGGTGTCATCGGGCTCGGCGTCAACACCGGTGCGTACCTCAGCGAGGTCTTCCGCTCGGGGATCGACGCCGTCGACAAGGGCCAGTGGGAGGCGGCCGACGCCCTAGGGATGCCGACGGGCCTGACACTCCGGCACGTCATCCTCCCCCAGGCGTTCCGGATCGTCATCCCACCGGTCGGGAACTACTTCATCTCGCTCTTCAAGGACACAGCACTTGTTTCGACGATCTCGGTCTCCGAGCTGCTCTTCTCCGGGCAGCTCCTGGCCGCACAGACGTTCCGGTACATCGAGATCTACTCGATCATCTTCGTGATTTACCTCGCGATCAGCTACCCGGCCAGCCTCGGCGTCCGCTCGATCGAGCGGCGCCTGCGCATCAGCTCACGATGAACCACAACGCCGGGCCGTCCGCGACCGCTGCCGCCGCCGGGCCTCTCATCTCGATGCGTGACGTCCACAAGTCCTTCGGCGCGGTCGAGGTTCTGCGAGGCGTCTCGCTCGACGTCGCCCCGGGCGAGGTCCTCGTCGTCATCGGCCCGAGCGGCTCGGGCAAGACGACGCTCATCAGGACGATCAACGCGCTCGAGCGGATCGACGCGGGCTCGATCACCGTCAAGGGCGTCCCGCTCGCGATCCCGGGACCGGATGGCAAGACGCAACGTCCGTCCGAGAGCGCGATGCGAGCCGTCCGGGCCGAGGTCGGGATGGTCTTCCAGCGCTTCAACCTGTTCCCGCACATGACGGTCATGGCTAACGTCATCGAGGCCCCGATCTACGTGCGCGGCCTCGACCGCGCCGCGGCCACGGAGCGTGCTGAGGCCCTTCTCGCGCACATCGGGCTCCTCGACAAGGCGAACGCGTACCCCCATCAGCTGTCGGGCGGTCAGCAACAGCGCGTCGCGATCGCGCGAGCCCTCGCGATGCAGCCCGAGGTCATGCTCTTCGACGAGGTCACCTCGGCCCTCGACCCGGAGCTCGTCGGCGAGGTGCTCCGGACGATGCGACTCCTCGCGGAGGACGGGATGACGATGGTCGTCGTGACCCACGAGATGCAGTTCGCGCGCCAGGTCGCCGAGCGCATCGTCGTCATGGATCAGGGCGTGATCATCGAGGAGGGCGCCCCGAAGGAGATCTTCTCCTCGCCGAAGCAGCCCCGCACCGCCGAGTTCCTCCGGCGCATTCTCCACGACGACGTCTGACGGCGATGGAGTCTGTGCGTGCGCCGGAGTCCGACAGCCGTGGGTGATCGGCTCGACCTTCCGTTCACCGGGCTCGTCTCATTCCTGCGCGCCCCTACGTGCACGAACCTCGCCGAGCTCGACGCCGACGTCGCCGTGCTCGGCTTTCCGAGCGACGAGGGAACCGGCTGGCTGCCCGGCGCACGACTCGGGCCCCGCCGCCTGCGCGAGCTCTCGATGCGTTTCGCGGGCGGGACGCCCCAGAGCCACGGGGGCTTCTGGGACATCGATGAGGGTCGTCGCTACCTCGACTACGAGCTCGACAACCGGCGAATCGTCGACTGCGGCGATGTCGACGTCATCTACACTCGGCCGGACCAGAGTTGGGACAACGCCACCGCGATGGTCCGGACGATCCTTGATCGCGGTGCCATGCCGGTCGTCCTCGGCGGCGACCACGGAATCTCGTACTCGATCGTCCGGGCGTTCTCCGAGCGGCTGACCGTCGTCCACTTCGACGCCCACGTCGACTACCAGCCGTTCGTCCATGGTGTCATCCACTCGCACGGGAATCCGATGCGGATGATCACGACGCTCGACCATGTGGAGCGGATCATCCAGGTGGGCATTCGCAGCTTCCGGACGCACGAGGAGGACGCCAGCGATTCGATCCGTGACGGGAATGCGATCGTCACGGCGCGGGACCTGCGCCGGCGGGGACCCGAGGGCCTCGCCGAGCTCCTCCCGAAGGACGGCGCGGTCTACGTCAGCATCGATGTCGATGTGCTCGACCCGTCGATCGTGCCTGGGACGAGCGCGCCCGAGCCGAGCGGCCTCTCCTACGACGAGCTCCGCGACGCGCTCATCGCGATCGCCCGCCGCGCCCACGTCATCGGGTTCGACCTCGTCGAGGTCAATCCGATGATCGACAACGCGGCTCAGCTGACGTCATTTGTCGGCGTCCAGCTCATCGTCGAGTTCCTCGCCCGGATCGTCGAGCACCCAGCCCACCGGCAGTGCCACCCGCTGCGCCCCGCGTTGGGCTCATGACCGGGCAACAGGGGGCCGTCAGCACGACCGCCGGCCGCGCCGCCGCGCCGCCGCTCCCGCAGGTCGAGCTGTTCACGAAACCGACTCCGCTCGAGCACCTGCCGCGCTTCAGCCATGCTCTCGGCGCGATCGCCGCCGCCGCCGGCCACGATCCGGCCGTCGATGTCTGGATGAAACGCGAGGACCTGATGTCGATCGGACTCGGGGGCAACAAACTGCGCAACCTTGAGTTCCACGTGGGCGCAGCCCTCGCGCAGGGGGCGGACGCGCTCGTGACCTCCGGACGGGGTCGAGCGAACCACTGCCGGCTGACGGCCGCGGCGGCCGCGCGAGCCGGGCTGCGCTGCATCCTTGTCCTCTCGGGACCGAGGCCGGCCGAGCCGAGCCCCAACGAGCGGGTATGCGAGCTGCTCGGCGCCGAGCTTCGGTATGCGTCGGACTCCGCCGCCGGCACCCGAGACACCCTCCTCCGCGAGGTCCTCGGGGAGATACGAAACGGGCAGGGGGTTCCGTACGAAGTCGTGCTCGGCGCATCGGGCGTGGTCGGTGCGTCGGGTCAGGTGCTCGCCGGGATGGAGCTGTCCGAGCAACTCAGCACGATCGGCGTATCGCCCGACTACCTGTTCGTCGGCGCCGCGACGGGAGGCACATACGCTGGCCTCCGGGTGGCGCTCTGGCGTGCCGGACTCGCGACGACCGTGATCGGGGTTCCGACCTATTTCTCAACGGCGCCGTCAGAGTCCGTGTTCCGCGGCCATCTCGTCCTGCTCATGTCCGAGCTCCGTGAACTGTGGGGTGAGGGTCGGTCGGCCGGTCGCTCGCGCTGGAGCGATGAGATCATCCTCGACGACCTGACGTCATGGCTGCCGTACGGCACCGCTTCACCGGGGGCCGCGGATGCGGCTCATCTCCTGGGCGCGACCGAAGGGATCGCCGCAGACCCGGTCTACACCGCGCGGGTGGCGGCCGGGATCGCCGCCTGGGCACGGGCCGGCCGCCTCGAGCGCAGGACCGTCGTCCTGTGGCACGCCGGCGGCACACCGGCACTCTTCGAGAACTACGGAGCGTGAACGAACGATCACGTCCTGCGGACTCCCGCTCGACGCGTCTCTCACAGACTCAACGCAGTGGAGGACCGACATGAACGAATCGCTGCTCAGACCCGCGGCCCGACTCGCCGACGTGCCAGCGTCCAAGATCCGGGTCATCTTCGACCGCGCGCACGAGCTGGAGGACCAGGGAGTCCACATCTACCACCTCGAGATCGGGCGCCCCGACTTCGACACGCCCGCCCTTATCAAGCGTGCGACCGTGAAGGCGCTCGACGCCGGAGCGGTCCACTACGCATCGAACTGGGGCATCCCGGAGCTGCGGAACGCGATCGCTGCCAAGCTGGGCCGCGACAACGGGCTGACCTACGCGCCGGCGGACGAGATCGTCGTGACGATCGGTGCGAACGAGGCGGTGTGGATCGCGATGATGGCCTACCTCGATCCGGGCGACGAGGTGATCATCCCAGTCCCGGCGTGGCCCCACTACGCACAGTGCGTCCGCCTCGCCGGCGGTGTCCCCGTCTTCCTCCAGCTTCAGGAGGGTGACGGCTGGCGGATCGACCCCGAGGCACTCGGGCGGGCGATCACGCCGCGGACCCGAATGGTCATCCTCTGCACGCCCCAGAACCCGACCGGAGCGGTCCTCGACCAGCCGCGGCTCGAGGCCATTGCGGCGAAGCTCCAGGGCACGAACGCCATCGCGCTCTCCGACGAGATCTACGAACATCTCATCTACGACGGCGTGCGCCACGTGTCGCCGGCATCGCTCCAGGGGATGCGCGAGCGGACGCTCCTGGTCTCCGGCTTCGCGAAGGCCTACGCGATGGATGGCTGGCGCCTCGGCTACCTCGCGGGACCGCGCGAGCTCGTCAAGTGGGCGCTCCGCGTTCACCAGTACACGACGGTCTGTGCCCCGACGTTCGAGCAGCACGGTGCGGCGGCCGCCCTCGACGGTCCGCAGGACGACCGCGAACGGATGGTGGCCGAGTTCGCCCGCCGACGGCGAGCGATCCTCGACCTCCTCGGCGCTCAGGACGTCCTCAGGTACTCCCCGGCTGAAGGCGCCTTCTACTTCTGGGTCACGTACCCCGAGAGCGCCCCGCCTGCCTCGGAGCTCGCCATGGGTGTCCTTGAGGAGCAGTACGTCGCCGTCGTCCCGGGGACCGCGTTCGACGAGACGCAGGAGCACGGGCTGCGGATCGCGTACTCGGCGCCGCTGGAGGATGTGACGGAAGGGATCCGTCGGCTCATCGACTACGTTCGCCGGCATACGAAGCCATAGCGTCGAACCGGTCGGAGGAGGAAGAGACATGAGTGAGACGAACCAGGCCATCTCGGAGCTCGTGGGAATCCGAGCACGCCGCCTCCTCGACGTCCGGTCCGGGCGCTACGAGGAGAATGCCGTCATTGGCGTGCGCGGTGAGCGGATCGAATCCGTCGGAGCGCCGCTGCCGAGCGGAACCCGCATCATCGACCTCGGAGATCGCGTCCTCATGCCGGGCCTCATCGATTGCCACACCCACGTCTTCCTCCAGGGGACGCGGGGCAAGGCCGACTTCCCGTATCAGCTCCTCCAGGAGCACCGCGCCCACCGCGTGGTGCGGGCCGTGCGAGCGCTCCGCATCGCGCTCGACCACGGGTTCACGATGGCCCGGGACATGGGGACCGAAGGCGCCGGCTACGACGATGTCGGGCTTCGCGACGGCGTCGCGGAGGGGGTCATCCCGGGACCGCGGCTCCAGGTTGCCGGCCCGGCGATGTCGAGCACCGGCACGTATTCGATCTCGGGCTATCGCGACGACTGGAAGTACCCGTCCGGCGTCCTTGTCGCCGACGGCGCGGAGGGGTGCCGGCGGGCGGTCCGCGAACAGATGGCGTATGGCCTGGAGTGGATCAAGGTCTACGCGAACGGCGGTCCGGGTGAGCGGATGACGGAGGACGGCTACATCGAGTCGGCGCCGAATTGGACCGCCGAGGAGTTCAAGGCCATCGTGGACGAGGCCCATGCCCGCGGTGCGCGTGTCGCGTCCCACGCGACATCGGACACCGGCGTCCGGATGGCCCTCGATGCCGGCGTCGACTCGATCGAGCACGGCTTCTCTGTTCGCCCCGAGGTCGCACGGAAGATTGCGTCGCAGGGCGTCTACCTCTGTCCCATGCTCCTGCCGACCGAGTACGTCTCCGAGGTCCGGGCCCGCGAGCGGACCCCGCTCTGGGGGCACACGCCGGCGATCCAGGCGCGTTCCTTCCGCAACTGCCTCGACGCGGGCGTCAAGGTCGTGTTCGGGACCGATGCCGGCTCGGCACCGTGGACGGAGGTCAACGAGGCCGAGGAGTTCGCGTTCGAGACGCGGCTGGGCATGTCGTCGATCGAGGCGATCCGGAGCGCCACAACCCTCGCCGCCGAGCTTCTCGGCGTCGCCGGCGAGGCCGGTACGCTCGAGGCTGGCAAGTGGGCGGACATCATCGCGGTTCCCGGCGACCCGCTCGCGGACGTGGCCGCCCTGACGGCGGTCGACTTCGTCATGAAGGGCGGCCAGGTTCACCGGCCGCCACTCGCCTTGGTCGAGGGTAGAGCGAGACCGGAGGCCACCGCGTGACAGCCCAGACCGATGCCGTCATCGCGGGCATCGAGCGCCTGAAGCTCGATTTCCTCGCGTACCTTCCGTCGAGCTCGATCGCGCCGATCATCGAGCACTTCCGCGTCCGGAGCGGCCAGGCCGGCTCGCCGGTCGCGTTCCCGATCTCGCGGGAAGAGGAGGGCGTGGGGATCGTCGGCGGGATCGCGCTCGCGGGCCGCCGCGCCGCGATGCTCGTCCAGGACAACGGCCTTGGCAACTCGCTGACGGCCCTCACGACGTTCGCCGTCGCCTACAACGTCCCGCTGCTCGTCCTCGCGAACACACGCGGCGGGCTCGGCGAGTACAACTCGATGATCCACTCGTTCAGCGGGGGCGTGCCCGCCATGCTGGACGCGGCCCGGATCCCGGTGTTCCTCGTGGACCGTCGCAACTCGTCCGACGACTGGACCGGGACAATCGTCGAGGCGTACCGACACGCAGAGATGACCCACCGCCCGGTCGCCCTCCTCATGGACTTCTGGGCGCCCAAGGCGGAGGCCGGCCTATGAAGCGGATCGAGGCACTCGAGGCGATCCTTCCGGCGATCGAGACCGTGCCCGTCATCGTCACGTGCGCGGCGACAACGCGCGAGCTCGCGGCCATCTCCGACCGCCCGAACTACCTCTACCTGCTCGACTCGATGGGGCTCGCCGTCTCGGTCGCGACCGGTCTCGCGCTCGCGCTCGACCACGAGCCGATAGAACGGGTCGTCGCGATCGAGGGCGACGGCTCGCTTCTGATGAACCTGAATGCGCTCGCAACGCTCGGTTTCCTCGCGCCTGAGAAGGTCATCGTGGTCCTGCTCGACAACGGCGTCTACGGCTCGACGGCAGACGTCCCGACATACGCCGGGAAGCTCGACCTCGCCGAGATGGCGCGGTCGGTCGGGGCGGTCGTCTCCGTCGCGTCGGATCGGGGTGGGGTCGTCAAGGCGCTCGACCGCGCCTTCGCGGAGCCCGGCCCGCACTTCCTCCACGTCCGGATCGAGCCAGGCAACGCCACGTGCCCGCTCTTTCTCCCAGACCCGGTCGCACTCAAGGTGCGCTTCGAGACGTGGCTCAGGGAGCGCCTCGCCCGCTGAACCCGCGGCGGGGCGGTCGACTCGGGCCGCCGGTCGGCTACCAGCCCGTCGCGATGTACTTCGTCTCGAGGAATTCGGCCATTCCGACATCGGCGCCCTCGCGTCCGAGCCCGCTCTCCTTCACGCCACCGAACGGGGCGGCCGGGTCAGAGACGAGGCCGCGGTTCAGCCCGATCATCCCGGCCTCGAGCGCCTCGGAGACGGCGAGCCCCCGCGCGAGGTCCTGCGTGTAGACGTATGCGATGAGGCCATACGGAGTCGCGTTCGCCGCGGCGATCGCCTCGCCGAGATCGCGGAAGGGGATGATCGGGGCGACGGGGCCGAAGATCTCGTCGTCGAGCAGCACGGATCCCGGCCGGACGTCGGTCAGCACGGTCGGCTCGACGAAGTAGCCCTTGCCGCCGATCGGCCGGCCGCCGCAGACGATCCGTGCGCCGCGCGCGACGGCGTCATCGACGAGCCGGCTCAGCTTGTCCCGGGCCTCGGCGTTGATCAGCGGCGCGCACTCCGTGTCGGACGCCGTACCGGCGCCGATCGTCAGGCGTGACATCGCAGCGCCGAGCTTCTCGGCGAACTCGTCGGCCACGCTCTCCTCGACGTAGAATCGGTTCGCGGCCGTGCAGGCCTGGCCGCCGTTGCGCATCTTTGCGATCATCGCGCCCTTGACGGCCTGCTCCATGTCCGCGTCGGCGAAGACGAGGAACGGCGCGTTCCCACCGAGCTCCATGGAGCAGCTGACGACGCGCCGCGACGCCTCCGCCAGGAGCGTCTTGCCCACGGTCGTAGATCCGGTGAAGGATAGCTTGCGGACTTCGGGTCGGTTGAGCATCGCCGCGACAACCTTCCCCGAGCGCGAGGATGGGACGACGTTGACGACCCCGCCGGGCACGCCGACCTCGGCGAGGATCTCGGCGAGTGCGAGCGCCGTGAGAGGCGTCGCCGAGGCGGGCTTGAGGACGACGGTGCAGCCCGCGGCGAGGGCCGGGCCGATCTTTCGCGTCGCCATCGCGGCGGGGAAGTTCCACGGCGTGACGAGGACGGAGACCCCGATCGGCTGGTGGAGGACGACCATCCGGTTGCTGCCGGAAGGGTTCGTCCCGAGCCAGCCTCGGTTCCGGACCGCCTCCTCCGAGAACCAGCGGAAGAACTCGGCGGCGTACCGGACCTCCCCGCGGGAGTCGGAGAGCGTCTTGCCGTTCTCGATGCTCATGATGTAGGCGAGTCGCTCGGCCTGCTCAAGCATCCGCTCGAACGCCGCGCGCAGGAGCTCACCCCGCTCCCTGGGCGGCGTCGCGGCCCAGGGAGCAGACGCCCTCGACGCTGCCCCGCACGCCGCGATGCCGTCCTCGACCTCGCCGTCGGCGACCTCGGCGATGACCTCCTCGGTGGCGGGGTCGCGGACGGCCATCGTCGCGCCGCTGCTGGACGGCCGCCACTCGCCGCCGATGAAGAGACCGGTTCGGGGCAGGGCGATCTCCGTCCCGTCGGCGGCGAATGCTACCGGAGGGCGCGATGCCCCGGATCGGGGGGTGGTGTCGGTGCCAAGCCCTGCGGTCATCTCGTCTCCTCGTCGCGCGATCGCCCACCGGATGAGCAGGCGGACGCGCCCCTCGATTGTAGGAACTGTCCGACGGATCGTCGCCCTAGACCGCCTTGGTTCGGATCGCGCTCGCCGACGATCGCCGCGCCAACGATCTGGTCGGGCTGAATGGGCTTGAACCGCCGGGTTCCACACCCAGGATCGTGCTGCCTGAGTGGATCGCGAACGCGCTGCGGAGGAGCGCATGAGTCGCCGGGCCGAAAGGAATAGAACGTGGGCTTGTCGGGAGAGTTACGGCCGGCTAGACCCTTGGCAGACTCAGAAGGTTGTTGCTGGTCGTCCTGTCCGGGTCCGTCCGGAGGTAGTCGTTGAAGGTGCAGGATGGGCACGTCACCACCACGACATTCGCGCGCGTCCCGCCCGCATCGGTGTAGTAGCGGTCGCCACCGGGCTGGTGCAGGTCGCTGACGACCGTCTCTGACTCTGGAGAGACGACCAGCAGCGCGGCGTCGGCGCGTCCCTTGATGGTTTCGAGATCTTCCAACAACGTCCGGCCCGGTGTGAACGCGTCCCACCACGGCAGAAACTCAAGCGTCGGTCCTTGGAACTTCTGCAACACAGCCTTGGCTTGCGACTTTGCGGCCGACGACTCCCCGCCGAGGTGTATGCCTCGGCCGGGCTCAATCCTTGGGCATCGAGGACGGTTGACCGAGCCATTGTGCTTCCGTTTCGGAGACGCCGAGTCATTACCAACGAGGCAGGGGGCCGAGCGTCTAGGCCAGAGTACGAAACGGATAGAAGATCGCCGTTGGGTCCGGCCGGAGGATCAGGGTTACAGATCGCCTGATATACCCGTGTAACTGCGGTTCATATATCACCCTGAGCTCGCTGGCCCGTCGCTCGGGTTTCGGATTGAAGTCGTCCGGATGATTCACGAGGACGATTGCGTCCATCTCCCGCCCTTTCGCCTGATGACGCGTCATCAGGCGAACTGGGGAAGGCGGAACGACGAATCCCTTCACCATCACTCCCCGTGCAGGTCGTCGAGGGCCATTGCTTCCATGTGCGGACGCGCTGGCGAGCCGGTAGAGGGGCCTTGCCGCCGAGGTCATCAGCGATCGCGTTGGTCGCAGAGGTCGACGAACTCGGGGACGCACTCCTCCGCGACGCCAGGCGACGCCAGGCGCCGCCCGGAGCTGACGAAGCTCGCCGACTCGTTCGCGGCCAGTGCGGGCCGTGTCGGCCCGCGGGACCTTGTCTGTGCCGGAGTTCTCCTCGTTGTCGGACGCCGACCCTTGACCCCGAGGTGCGTCGGCAAATCATGGCGTAGATCGGAGGGCGGTCGCGCCGCGGGCTATCGGGAGGTCCATGCGACGGTCGCGCTGGACATCGTCCAGCGAGGTCGCGATCGCGGCAACGAGCTCGTCGACCTGCTCTTCGTTGATCACGAGCGGCGGACACAGGAACAACACGTTCCCTGGATGGAGGACGAACGTCAGCACCCCGTTCTCCCGCAGCCGGCTGACGATGGCCTGGCCGATGTCGAGGGGGAGCTCATCCGGGCGGTCCGCGTCTCGGAGCTCGACACCGTAGATGAGACCCGTTCCGCGGACGGCGATCACAAGGCCGCGGCCGAGCAACCCCTGGAGCGCGCGCTCCAAGTACGATCCGACGGTCGCCGCGTTGGTGACGAGGTGCTCCTCATCAATGATCTTCAGATTGGCCAGGGCCGCCGCGCAGGCGACCGGGTGGCCCCCGAACGTGTGACCATGAGCCAAGGCGCGGTGCGGCGCTCCGCGGAACTCAGTCGCGATCTTGCGACTCGCGATTGCGGCGGAAATGGGAATGTAGCCGCTCGATAACCCCTTCGAGACCGTCAGGATGTCGGGCGTCACGCCCGCTCGGTCGCTGGCGAACATCCGGCCCGTGCGGCCGAAGCCGGTGATGGCCTCATCGGCGATCAAGAGCACGTCGTGCTCGTCGCAGATCTCGCGGAGGCGGACCCAGAACGCGTCATCTGCTGGGTAGATGCCGGACGCCGTCGCGACCGGATCGATGATCACCGCGGCGACCGTGTCAGGTCGCTCAAACCTGATGAGCGCGTCGAACTCTTCGGCATCGTCAGGTGCGGCCACGAACCGGCCGATCGGCGGGAGTGGCTCGAAGTACTCCTTGTGGGTGCGGTAGTAGCTGCCATCGATCGCCATTGCCCCGTACGTGCATCCGTGGTACCCACCCCGCCTCGCGATAACCTTGAACTTCCCCTGCCGCCCACGAAGGTAGTGGTACTGACGCGCGATCTTGAGTCCGGCCTCAACGGCCTCGGAGCCACTTGATGCGAAATGCACCGCGTCGAGGTCGCCGGGTGCGAGGGCTGCCAACCGGTCCGCGAGCTCCACCGCCGGGCGCGAGACGTACCGGAGCGTGTCGAGGAATTCGAGCTGCGAGAGCTGGGCTGCCACCGCGGCGGCAATCTCGATCCGACCATGACCGATCGCGACCGCCTCGAGTGAAGCGATGCAGTCGATGTAGCGGCGACCGGATTCGTCCCAGAGGTAGATGCCGTCCCCGCGGGTGAGTACCAGTGGACCGCCCTGGGCCACGACGTCGTCGATCGGCACATTGCCCATCCAGAGGTGGTCGAGAGCGTGACCGCCGATCCGTTCAGCGGTGGTCATGTTCGGATCGGGACGGGTCATCTGGTGGTCTCCTCAGGCGTCGGATCCGTGCGGCCCGCTACGCCGCAACGAGACGGCTCGCCGCCGCGACGATCCGGGCTGCGTCGGGAATCGCCATGGATTCCAGATTCACGGCATACGGCAGCGGCATCTCAGCCCCACCGATCCGCACGACGGGGGCATCGAGATGATCGAAGGCATACTCCCCGATCGATGCGGCCACCTCGCCGGCGAACCCACCCGTCAATGGGGCCTCCTGAATCACCAGACATCGTCCCGTCTTCTGCACGGAGGTCGCAACCGTGTCGTAGTCGAACGGACGGAGGGTCCGAAGGTCGATGACCTCGGCGTCGACCCCATCGGCGGCAAGAGCCTCGGCGGCTGCAAGCGCTTGCTTGACCATGGCGGACCAAGCGACAAGCGTGATCTGACTTCCTACCCGGCGCACCACAGCCCGACCGAATGGATCACCCGAAGAGGCAGCGTCGAGGTCGGCGATATCGCCGAAGAGGGCCTTGTGTGCGATGACGATGCAGGGGTCATCATGTCTCGTTGCCGCGAGAAGCAGGTGGTAGGCGTCCGGCACCGTCCCGGGCAGCGCGACCGTCAGGCCGGGTATCTGAGCGAACACAGCCTCGAGGGATTGCGAGTGCTGCGCGGCGTTCCCCTTCCCGCCTCCTCCCTGGGTCAGGATCGTCATCGGCGTCTGGAACTGCCCTCCGGTCATGAACCGCGTCTTCGCAGTCTGGTTGATGATCTGGTCCATCCCGACGAGGGTGAAGTCGACGTACATGACCTCGACGATCGGGCGCAAGCCGCACATCGCGGCACCGAGAGCAGCCCCGATGAACGCCGCCTCGGAAATCGGCGTGTCCCGCACGCGCTCGGCGCCGAATTCGTCCTGAAGGCCGGCGGTGATACGGAACACCCCGCCGTAGTGGCCGATGTCCTCGCCCATGAGGAACGTCCTGGGATCGTCGCCCAGCGCCTGCTTGAGCGCGAGCCGCATGGCCGAGACGTAGTTCACGCGTGCCATGCGTCGCCTCCTGTGGATCGAGTCCCTCCGGTCACCGCAACGGGCACGAGCGCGACCGCGGGTTCCCACTCCGGCCGCGGAGCCCGCAGGGCGGCGGCCTCCGCCTCGTCCAACTCTTCTGCCACGTCTCGCTCGACGCGGCCGAGCGTCTCTTCGGTTGCACCCTCCCCGAGCAGACGACGCCGTGCGAGTTCGATCGGGTCGCGGGAGCGCCAGGCTTCGATGTCTTCCGCTGTACGGATCGTTTCGGGGTCACCGTGATAGTGCCCTGAGAACCGATAGGTCTCGAATTCGATGAACGCCGGACCCGCGCCCGCTCGGAGTCGGTGGATCGCCGCCGTGGCGACCTGCCGCACCGCCTCGACATCCATCCCGTCGGCACGCTCACTGTCGATACCGAGACCGCGAGCGCGCTCGGCGATCGTCTCGGTCCGGATCATGTCCCGCGCCGGCGTCATCTCGGAGAACTGGTTGTTCTCGCAGGCGAACAGCACGGGCAGATGCCAGACGGCCGCGAGGTTGAATGCCTCCATCACGGCGCCCTGGTTCACCGCGCCATCGCCGAAGAACGCCACTGCGACGCCGTTGGAACCCGTGAGATGGCGGGCGAGGGCGGCACCGACGGCGATCGGCACGCCTGCGCCCACGATGGCATTCGAACCGAGGTTTCCGACCGACGCGTCGGCAAGGTGAAGCGACCCGCCCAGACCGCCGCAACAGCCGGTGGCTCGCCCGCACATCTCCGCGAGGATCGCGCCGGCCGGGGTGCCCATGGCGAGCGCGTGATGGTGGCCGCGGTAGGTAGCCGTGATGACGTCCTCATCCCCGAGCGTGGAGCAGACCCCCACCGCGACCGCCTCTTGGCCGATGCCGAGGTGAATCGAGCCGCGAATCTCACCTCGGTCGTGAAGACTCCTGCATCGCTCGAGGAACCCGCGGATGAGGGCCATGCGGGCATAGCGTCCGCGCGGCTCCCCGAGAGCCGCGCGGCGTCCGACAGTCATCGCGTGCTCCCTGGTGCATCAGTTGGGCGGCGCGTTGAACCACGCACCACGAGACGGCTGTGGATGACGCGCGTCGTCGGCTCGGTGACCTCGCCACGCAGGGCGCCCAACAGCAAGTCTGCGGCCTCACTGCCGATCTCCTCGACCGAACGGCTCACGACGGTCATGGGCGGGTTGTTGAGGACGAGCGCGTCGATGTCGTCGCAGCCCACGAACGACAGGTCGCTCGGGATGTCCTTGCCTGCCTCTCTGACGGCTTGGAGCACCCCCGTCGAAATCTGGTTGCCCCCAGAGATGATCGCCGTCGGCGGCGTCGTGTCCGCGAAGAGCCGGAGTGCCTCCCTTCGCCCGAATTCGTGTCCGGAGCTCCCGAGGCGCACGGCCGGCTCCGCCGTTGACAGGTGCTGGGCCATGCCCGCCAGGTAGCCGGCCAGCCGCTCGCGCCCGGGACGCACGATCGTGTCCCCGCCGATATAGGCGATTCGGCGGTGACCGAGCTCTGCCAAGTGCGCCACCGCCTCAATGAGACCACGCCGGTGCTCGATAAGCACCCGGTGAGCGCCCGAGACCGGCAGCTCCCGATCGAGCAAGACGATCGGCACCCGCATGGACGAGAGCAATTCGATCAGTCCCGCGTCGGCCTCGTCCGTGCACGAGAGCAGGAATCCATCGACCTGACGGCTCGCCATCGTCTCGATCAAGGACCGCTCCCGTTCGGGTCGACCATCGGAGATGGCGAGCAGCATCGAGTACCCGGCCGCGCCGAAGCGCGCCGCGGCGCCGCGGGCGATGTAGCCAAACAGCGGATTGGCAATGTCCGGGACGAGGAATGCAACGGTGCGCGTAGCCCCAGTTCGAAGGCTGCGCGCGAGCGCGTGCGGCCGATAGCCGACGGCTTCCGCGGCGGCGAGCACTCGCTCGCGAAGCTCGGGACTGGCCGACCCGTTGTTGAGCACCCGTGATGCCGTCGAAAGCGCGACATCGGCGCGGGCAGCCACCTCACGCAACGTCGGTCGGATCGGCAAGTTCGAAACGGTTCCACCACTTTGGGCCGTCATGTCTTGTAGCATAGCGTCGCTGCTGGTGCGTGTCACCACCGATTCAGGCTTGACGCAGCCTTCGCCCATATGCTTCTATGGCGCTCCGATGGAATCGTTTCGATGACGAGGAGTCGGGGCGGTTGGTACGGCCCGGCGTGTGCCGGGGCGTACCACGAGGAGGAGAGTCGATGACAGTGGCATGGTCGAGGCGTCGCCATGGCGGCCGGGTGGCCGCGTTGGCGACTGCCATTGTTCTCGTCGCGAGCGCCTGTTCTGGCGGGGCCGGGACGGCGGCGCCGAGCAGCGCTCCGAGCGGCAGCGGTACTACCGCGTCAAGCGCCGCGGTGGGCACCGCCACGCCCACGCAGGCATCCGCACCCATTACCCTCACGATCTGGAGCCCTGAGAATCGTCCTGACGACGCGACCGCGCATCAGTGGCTGATCCAACAGTTCGAGGCCGCGAACCCAAACATAACGGTCCAGATCACGACCACGTCATGGGACGCCCACTTCGCCAAGATCGACGCAGCGGCGGCGGCCGGCAACCTGCCGGACATCGTCTACACCTGGCAACCGAATACGGCGGCACTGATGGCGAAGGGGATGCTCGCCGACATCACCGACGTCTACAACACCCTTGGCCCCGACAACTTCCCGGCCGGTGAACGCCAGGTCCTGTCCCAGAACGGCAAGATGTACGCGATCCCGTTCATCGGCTACCCGCACGCCCTCTGGTACCGCAAGGATTGGTTCAGCCAGGCCGGGCTCCAGGCTCCGCAGAGCTGGACGGATATCGTCAATGACGCCAAGGCCCTCACGAACAGCAACCACTACGGCATCTGCCTCTTCGACAAGGGCCTCGACGCGTACTACGTCACGGACCTGATGCTCGCGGCGGGTGCCCAGGCGTTCGACGCCCAGGGCAACGTGACGATCAACTCTCCGGCGACGGTCAACGTCCTGAACTTCATCAAGACCATCAACGACCAGCACCTGACCCCGGCAGGCTGGACGGCGATGAACATGGATGACGCGAAGCTGCCCTTCATCGCCGGCAAGTGCGCGATGAAGATCGACTCGGCATCGTTCCTGGGGGCACTCCAGGCGAACAATGCGGACCTGCTGCCCAACGTCGGCGTCGTCCCGATCCCGCTGAACGGCGGCCAGTACGCTGGTTGGGCCGGTACGAGCCAGTACGGGATCACGGCGGCCTCCCCCCATCAGGCAGCGGCGAAGGCGTTCCTGGAGTTCATGTTCCAGGCGCAGAACTACACGGGATTCATCGGGCGTGAGGTGCTCGGGTTCGTGCCTGAGTTCAAGCCCGTCGCCGACGGCACCGACTTCTACAACCAGGGCCGTATCAAGCCGCTCGCGGATATCTACAAGGCCGCGGCCAAAGCTGCCGCCACAGGCTACGCCGGTCCCACCTACGGTGACCCGAGCGTCAGCAAGCAGAACGCCCTCGTCTACAACCAACAGGTCTACTCGGAGATGGGCGCCCGGATCGAACAAGGTCAGAGCCCGCAGAGTGTGGCCGCCTGGGCGGCGACACGCATCGCCGAGCTGCTCAAGGGAGGCTGATCGGGACCGTTCGGCCCCAGTACCCTAGCCCCTGATGTCTGTGCGCCTCGGCGCGCGCACGCGGCCCCGATCACTGCTCGCTCGAATGAGCAGCGACCGGGGCCGTGGCAGCCTCTTCGGCTTTGCGCTCGTCCTCCCGGCCCTCCTCATGTTCCTGGTCTTCGCCGCGCGACCCGTCGTGGAGACCATCGCCACGAGCTTCCTCCGGCGTGACCTCACCCAGCCCGAGCTGGGCACGCCGTTCGTCGGGCTGGCGAACTACGCGCAACTGTTCTCGCTCTCCACGTTCTGGACCACGGTCACCAACACGGTGGTCCTTTCAACGGCCTCCGCCATCGCCCAGATCGTCTTGGGCCTGGGCGTCGCCTTGCTGCTCAACGAGGCCTTCCGCCTGCGCTGGCTTCTCCGCGCAGCCGTCATTCTGCCGTGGGCGATGCCGACGGTCGTTGCGGCGTTCGTGTTCCGCTGGCTCTTCGATGCGTCGTTTGGTCCGGTGAACGCCATCCTCGAGGCGATCGGACTGGTGGCGCAGCCGATCGCGTGGCTCGGGTCGCCCGATACGGCGCTACTCACGGTGATCATTGCCCACGTCTGGAAGGGCATCCCCTTCGTCATCCTCGTGTTCCTTGCTGCCCTCCAGACCGTGCCACGTGAGCTGCACGATGCGGCGCAAGTGGATGGGGCCGGCTACTGGAGCGAGCTGCGCCACATAACCTTGCCGCAGCTCCGCTACATCATCGCGATCACCTTGATCCTGCGGTTCATCTGGACGTTCAACTGGTTCGACTTCACCTACCTGTTGACCGGCGGCGGTCCGGGACAGGCGACGATGACGTTGCCGATCCAGGTGTACATCACCGCGTTCCGCACGTTCCAGCTCGGGCTCTCGAGTGCCTACGCGACGCTGATCGCGGCCGTGCTGATGGTGCTCACCGTGGGTTTCCTGCGCCTCACCATCCGCGAGCAGCACACATGAGGGGCCAGGCCGCGTACGCGCGGACCGCGCTCGGCGTGCTCATCTTCCTGCTCGTCATCTTCCCGATCTACCAGATGGTGCTCCTTTCGTTCCTGCCCCAGCGGGCCATCCTCTCATCGTCGGTCGTGCCCAACCCGTCAGATCTGACGATCGAGAACTACGTTCGCGCGTTCACCAACGGCACCATCTCGCCGACGGTCTACGTCAACAGCGCGATCGTGGGCATGGCCACGACGGTCATTGCCACGAGCATCTCCGTGCTCGGCGGCTACAGCCTGGCGCGCTTCCGGTTCTTCGGCAGCCGGTTCATGGATCGGTTCGTCCTGCTCGCCTACGTCATCCCACCGATCCTGCTCGTCGTGCCTATCTACGTGACGATGGTCAACTGGCACCTGCAGGACACGCTCGTGAGCGTCGTTATCTCGGACACCATGCTGACGGTGCCCTTCGGGATCTGGCTGCTGCGTGGCTTCTTCCGGGACATCCCCGTCGATCTCGACGAGGCCGCCCGGGTGGACGGCGCGTCGCGATTCGACGTCCTGCGTCGCATCGTGCTCCCCGTGTCACTGCCCGGTCTCGCGGCCGTGGCGGTATTCGTCTTCATGGAGTCGTGGAACGAGTTCCTCTTCGCCTCGGTGCTGCTGAGCTCCAAGGCGAACCTGACCTTCCCGGTCGGCCTCTACTCCGTCGCCGGAACCTACGGCGACATCCGGTGGGGCGAAACGATGGCCGCCGCGACGATCGGCGCCGTCCCGATGTTCGTGCTCTTTCTGATCTTCCAACGCTGGTTGGTGGCAGGCCTCACAAGTGGAGCGGTCAAGGGATGACAGACCTTCGCGACGATACCCTCACCTCGCCCGACGGTGAGCGGACAGCCACGACGAGACCCGTGAGCCTGCACGTCGAGGAGGTCGAGGTGATCCCTCTTCGCGTGCCCCTCTCGCGCGTGTTCCAGGGGTCCAAGTACTCCATGGACCACCGCTGCACCCTGGTGGTGCGGGTGATGACTCGTGAGGGCGTGGTCGGACTGTCCTACAACGGCGACGAGCCGAACACGCAGCTGGAGATCGCCCGGATCATCCGCGACGAGCTGCTGCCGCTGATCCGCGGTCAGGAGTTGCCGGCAAACGCACGCCTGTGGGACCTGATGCTCCCGCCGAGCTACGACATCCTGCGGGATCGCCGCCTGGTGATCATGGCGATGGCCGCGCTCGACTCGGCTCTCTGGGATGCGGCCGGGAAGGCCATGGGGATGCCGCTCTGGCGGGTCTGGGGCGGCAGCCGCTCGGCCATTCCAGTGATCGCGATCGGGGGTTACTACAACCAGTCCGACGCTGCCATCGGCGCCGAGATGGAGGACTACCAGCGTCTCGGGATCGCCGGCTGCAAGTTCAAGATCGGGGGCGCAACACCTGCCGAGGATGCCCGTCGAGTCGGCATTGCTCGTGCCGCGGCCGGCGAAGACTTCGTCCTGATGGTCGACGCGAACCAGGCCTACACGGTGTCGGAGGCGCTCGACTTCGCGCGACGTGCCGCTGGACTCAACCTGCGCTGGTTCGAGGAACCCGTTCGCTGGCTCAACGATCGCGTCGACCTGCGCGTCGTCCGCCAAAAGTGCGACATCCCGATCACGGCCGGGCAGAGCGAGTTCACCCGCGCGGGTGTCCGCGACCTGATCGTTTCGGGGTCGATCGACGTCTGCAACTTCGACGCCTCATGGAGCGGTGGACCGACCGAATGGCTCCGGGTTGCCGCGATCGCGCTGGCCTATGGGGTGGAGATGGCCCATCACGAGGAACCGCAGATCGCGGCGCATCTGCTCGCCGGCGTGCCGAACGGCACCTACCTTGAGTGCTTCCACCCCGACCGCGACCCGATCTTCTGGCATCTCCTCGCGAACCGCTCCGGTCCCGCCGACGGCCTGTACCAGATGACTGACGCCCCGGGGCTTGGTCTCGAGCTCGACGAAGCCTTCATCGCCCGTTGGAGGGAGGATCGGTGACCGAAGGCGTCATCGATCGCATCGAGGCGTGGCATTGCCGGATCGCGCTCGACACGCCGATCGTGCTCGGGGATCTCGTCATCGAACACCGCGACTTTGTCGTCGTACGGGTGCGCACATCCGACGGAGTCGAAGGGGCGGCGTACGCATTGTCCCGCGGTGCGCCCGTCGATCTGACCGTCACCGAGGTCCTGGCTCCGCTGCTCCTCGGACGCAGCGCCCTCGATATCCCGCGTCGCATCGAGGACCTGACCCGCGCCGTCGTCGCCCTCGGTCCGACGGGGGTCGTGCTGCGCGCGATCTCACTTCTGGATATCTGTCTCTGGGACATCAAGGGACAAGTCGCCGGCCTGCCCGTATGGCGCCTGCTCGGCGGGTACCGCGAGGCCGCCGAGGTCATGATGGTTGCACCGTACGCGGGACCGCTCGAAGCGGACGCCAAATATGCCGCGCGCCTGGTCGAGCCTGCGGCCCGTGGCTACGCTGCCTTGAAGCTGTACCCGATGGCTGACCCATTCGCCATGGCTCGCCGCCTCGAAGCCGTGCGAGCCGCGGTGGGCGACCAGGTTGGGCTCGTGGTTGACATGGCCTGGTCATGGCGAACCGTCGAGCAGGCTGTCGAGGCCGTCCAGGCATGGGAGGACTTCGGCTTGTCGTGGGTCGAGGATCCCTTCCCAGCGTCCGACTGGCACGCAATCCGGGCATTGGCCGACGCGGTGCGGACACCGATCGGCGCAGGCGACGAAGTCTCGGTCCGATCTACGATGGACGCGCTGATCAGTGAACGCGCCGTCGACCTCGTGCGGCTCGACGCGACCGCCATCGGGGGTTTCAGCCAGTTCGCCTCGGTGCGCGAGTCGGCGCATCGTGCCGGCTACGCGATCTCACCGCACGCCTACCCTGAAATCCACCGCCACTGCGTCTTCGCCTGGCCCGACGTGGGCCCCGTGGAGATCTTTCCGCCCGGCAGTCCGACCTGGGGGGCCTCGCGGTTCCTCGCCGCTGAGATCGAACTGCCACGCGGGTCCACTGAGATCCTGGCACCGACCGACGCCGGCCTTGGGCTGCGTGTTGACTGGACGGCGGTCGCGTCGCTGTCAACCCGCTCGACGTCTACCGCACGATAGGAGGCAACAGCGTGGAGGGATCCCGGCAGGTCGCGGTCGTGACCGGCAGTGCCAGCGGCATCGGCCTCGCGATCATCGAACGTCTCGTCAAGGCTGGCTACGTCGCGGTCATCGTCGACGTCAACGAAACGCTAGGACAAGAACAGGCCACCCGGCTGAACCGGGCAGGAAGCGCGGTCGAGTTTCGCCGAATGGACGTCACCGACGAGGCACAGGTCGATGACGTCCTCGGGCGTGTGGCGACGGACCTCGGCTCGCTCGACCTCTTGGTCAACAACGCCGGGATCACCACGCACGGGCTCATCGAGGACCTGTCGCTGGTCGATTGGCACCGCGTGCTCGACGTCAACCTCGACGGCGTCTTCAGGTGCCTCCGCGCCGCTGGCCGCATCATGCTCCGTCAGGGATCCGGCAGCATCGTGAACATCGCGTCCGTAGCATGGGAACGGGGCTCCCCCGGGCGAGCCCCGTACAGCGTTTCGAAGGCCGGCGTCGTGTCGCTGACCAAGGTCGCTGCCGTCGAATGGGCGGCGCGAGGTGTGCGCGTCAACGCGGTTGCTCCCGGCTACATCGACACCCCGATGCTGCGCACCGCGTATGAGCACGGCGCCATCGACGAGCGCGACGTGCTCGCTCGGATCCCAGCAGGGCGGGTGGCCCAGGCGACGGAGATCGCCGAGGTCGTGGCATTCCTCGGTTCACCTGCGGCGTCCTACGTCACGGGCCAGACGCTCGCCGTCGATGGTGGCTTCCTGGCGGACTATGGGGTGGGCATGAAGCGGAACGAATGACCGCCTGCGTCGCCGGGGTGGAGAATGTCCCTCGCGTCCCTGTTGTTGAGGGTGGACTTCCACGTCCGCGCGTCCTTTGTGCGCTAGGAAGTCGAGTTTCACCAGATTGAGCGATTGGTATCACCCCAGTTCGCCCCCGCGGATTGAGGTGATCCGGCCGATGCCGATGGAGTCGACATCGGTGTCCCCCGAGCGGGTGATCCGCCAGTGGGCAAAGAGGGTCGATCAGATCCTTGCGGTTGATCTCCCAGATAATGAGCTTCGTGAGGAGGAGCAGCCAACGGGATCGTCGGCTCCGGCGAAGCAAGCTGGAGTGCGCAGATCAAGAACGTGGCTTACCTCGAGTGGGTCGAACATCACGTCCACCGACCACGACCCGCAGGTGCCTCGCAGCAGAGACGCTGGGCGCCGTCGCGCATGTTGAATCGCTTGTCGGGATTGTAGCTCTCCCCTTCCAGGAGGGCCTCGATAGGGTCGTTCCGCGAGCGTGGTCAGCAGAAGTGCTTCCCGAAACTCGGCAAGTCCTGCTCCTGCAAACTTGCCTCTTGAAGTGTGGGAAGTTGTGTGTAGCATAGTCCGAAACTGCGACTCGCTTGTGGACGCAGGTGTGGAGGCGGAGGAGGCATGGGCGCGACATGAGCGCTGGAACGCAACAGATCTTCGTCCGGAATTCGACCGGTCTACGCAAGGAAGCCGGCACGTTGGACGTCTTCGTCTACAACGTCAACAACCAGAACATCGGGCTCGGCGTCGCGTTCCTCTTCACGGCGATCGCCGCCTACCCTGGGGGCAACTTTCCGCTCTCGGCCATCCTCGGGAGCCTCCTCGTCGTCCCGCTGTATTTCGTCTACTCCCGGATGTCGGCAGACATGGCCCGCTCGGGTGGCGACTATGTCTGGACGAGCCGGATCTTCGGCGCACGCTGGGGTCCGGTCGTTGGGTTCACCCTCGCGTGGACGTGGATCATGCTCGCCGTCACCGCAATCGGCGCTCCGGCAGCATTCTTCGCCCAACTTGGGGTCGCCGGTTGGATGCGAGAGCTCGGCAACGCGACCGGGTCAGCATCGTTCACCGACATCGGCAACTGGGTCAGCAGCCAGATCGGCACGATCGTCGTCGGGACCGTCCTGCTAGTTGCGTTCACCTACATCCTGATCCGCGGCGTACGGACCTACATGCGGATCCAGAACGTTGCCTTCCTCCTCGCGATGGCAGGTGTCGTGCTCGGGGTCATCGCCGCGCTGACGGCGAGCGCTGGCGCCTTCCCGGCGCACTTCGACGCATACGTCAGCTCTCTCGGAGGGATCGCGAACGCATCAGCGAAGGTCGCCTCAAACACCCCGGCGGCCACCGGGTTCTCCGCCCAGTCGACGTTCTACGCAATGCTCTGGACGATCTACATGGTCCTCTTCGGCGCCACCTCCTGCTACATCGGCGGCGAGGTTCGACGCCCCGGACAGACGCAGCGCATCGGGATGATAGGGTCGCTCATCCTTACCGGTATCTCGATCGCGCTCTTGATCGTGGTCGTTGAGCAGGCGATCGGGCAGTCGTTCCTCCAGGGCCTTGCCTCCACAGCGCCGGGCGATTTGGGGCTGGCCTTCAATCCGACGTACAACGAGCTGCTCGCGATCGCCTTCTCGCCGAGCATCGCGTGGTCGCTCCTGCTCGGGTTTACCTTCCTGTTCTGGACCTACGTCTGGATGCCGATCAACTTCTTCACCGCGACTCGGCTCATGCTCGCCCTGAGCTTGGACGGGTACTTGCCGGCAAAAGTGTCCGACGTCCATCCGCGGTTTGCGACCCCGCATGTCGCGATCCTGATCGCCTTCGTGCTCGGTGAAGCATCACTCGTCCTGTTCGTAGTGGGCATTCTGTCGGTGATCACGCTCCTCTGGGCTGGGGTCCTCATGTTCGCCGTGACGGGCGTGGCTGCGATCGTCTACCCGTATCGCCTCCCGGCGGTGTGGGCGGCCGGCGGTGCGAACCGGATCGCCGGCATCCCGGTCATCTCGATCTGGGGAGCGCTCCTCGTTCCGGCCATGCTGATCGTGCTCTGGATTCTCTGGTTCGACCCCTTTGTTGGGATCGGGGCGAGTTCAACGGGGGTGCCCCTCAACGTGGGACTCCCGATCGTCGGGTTCATCCTGTTCTGGGTCATCTGGGCGTTCCGGAAGAGCCGCGGTTTCGACGTGCGCCTCTCGGCGACCGAGATTCCCCCCGACTGATCCGTGCGCGAAATCCGACTCCAGCGAGTGCATGAGGCGGTCGTCGAACATGGGTCCGTTCAGGTCCCACGACTCGCGGCGGAATACGACGTCTCGGAAGAGACGATCAGGCGTGACCTCGACCGCCTCGCTCGGCTCGGTCTAGTCGTCCGGACCCGGGGCGGCGCGGTCGCCCCGGGAACCTCGTTGACTGAGCGCGACCTCCAGATCCGGGCCCAGGAGAATCGCCCGGAGAAACGGGCGATCGCACGGGCCGTGGTCGAGCGGCTCGTAAAGAATGGGATCTCGATCGGCCTTGACACCGGGAGTACAACGCTCGAAATCGCGCGCGCACTCCGGGGCCGAAGCGTGACGGTCGTGACGAACAGCCTTCCAGCAATCAACGAGCTCGCCGGCACGGACGTCACGCTCGTTATCCTTGGGGGAACGTTCCAACCACGCTCGATGAGCGTCGTCGGGGCGATGACGGAACGAGCGGCTGATCAACTCCACTGCGATCTCGCCCTCATTTCTGCACCGGCCATGACGGCCGAGCACGGCCCGATGGATACCGACCTCGAAGCCATCGAGGTCAAGCGTGCCTTCATTCGCCGAGCCAACCGGTCGTACGCTGTCGTGGACCACACGAAACTCGGCCGGACCGCGTTCTCGACGATCTGCGAACCGACGCTGCTGACCGGCCTCGTCACCGATGATGGGGCCGATCCAGTGATCCTCGACGCCTTTCGAGCTCTCGGGCTCGATGTCATCACAGGGACTCGAACCGATGCCTAACCCGCCCCTCCCCAATCCAAGCGAACTCGGCGTGATCCAGTCCGGCGTCGCGACGTTCTTCGGGCGCCCGCACGCGTCGCTCGATGCGCTCGAGGGCTTCCGCTGCGCGATCGCTGGTGTCCCATGGGACGAGGGGAACGCCGGTCGCAACGGCGCGAACTACGGCCCGCGCGTGTTTCGCGACACCTCAAGCTGGTTCCTTGGCTATGACGCTCAGCGCGACTTCGACCTGTGGGACGTGTTGCCGACGGCAGACGTTGGCGATGTCACGGTTCTGCCGCCGAATGCCGAGCGAACGATGGGGTTCATCGCCGACCACGTCGAGGAGGTCCGCACACGCGGCGTGTTTCCGGTCCTCGTCGGCGGCAATCACAGCTTGGCGATCGGAGCGGCACAAGGGGCGGCCCGGACCGTGGGCCGGATGGGCTACCTCAGTATCGATGCGCATCTCGATACCGCGCCGGACTGGCAGGGTGAGCGGTATATGAGTGGATGTCCGACGTTCCGGGCGGCCGAGATCCCGAATGTGGCGCCCGCTAACGTCGTCGTCTTCGGCGTGCACGGCTGGCTCAACCCGCGCTCGCAAGTCGAGGCGGCGAGGGAGAACGGGATCAGCTGGTTCGGCGTCGAGCAGATCGAGGAGATCGGTCTCGAGCAGGCCCTCAGCCAGGCGATCTCGATCGCCTCCGATGAAGTCGATGGGCTGTATGTCAGCTTCGATCAGGACTCAATCGATGCCTCGCACTTTCCTGGCACGGGCACCCCGGAGCCAGGTGGCATGTCGTCACGCGATGCGCTCAAGGTCGCCCGCCTCCTCGGCCGGGCCCGGCCGATCGCGTTCGATCTCGTCGAACTCGCCCCGATCTACGACCTGTCCGGGATCAGTCCGCGGCTGTCCTGCGGGTTGGTTATGGCCTTCCTGTCCGGATTGGTGGGTCAATGAGTACGAACGGGGGCGGTCTGCCGAAGCCAAATGAGGTCCAGCGTCTCTTCGGACGACGCGGGGCACTTGTCGGGATGCTCCACCTGCGTCCGTTGCCCGGAGCCCCCAAGTACCGGGCCGAGGAAGGCGTGGAAGGCGCCATCGAGCAGGCACTTCGTGAAGCACGTCTGCTCGTGTCCGCCGGGTTCGACGGCCTGATCGTGGAGAACGGCTGGGACATCCCATTCGTCCCTCCCGACCGCGTTGGCCACGAGACGACTGCCGCGATGGCGGTAATCCTCCGGGTGCTCCGAGACGAGGTCCAGGTTCCGATCGGCGTGAACTGCCTCGCGAATGCTGTTGACTCTTCGATTGCTGTAGCGGCAGCCGGCGGCGGCGCGTTCGTGCGGGCCAATCAATGGGTCAACGCGTATGTCGCGAACGAGGGAATCCTGAGCGGGCGGGCCGGCGAAGTGAGCCGCTACCGGCACGGCATCGGTGCAGACGAGGTCCGCGTGTGGGCGGACGTCCTGGTCAAGCTCGGGAGCCACGCGCTGACCGCCGACCGGCCGCTCGTTGAGCAGGTCCGCGACCTCGAGTGGTTCGATGCTGACGCCGTGATCGTGACCGGCCGGCGCCTTGCCGATCCGCCGGTCTACGAGGACGTGCAGGAGGTCCGGTCAGTTACCGACCTCGCGGTGGTCGCCGGATCGGGTGTCACCGATGAGAATATCGGTCGGCTCCTTTCCGTCGCGGATGCCGCGATTGTCGGTAGCGCGCTCAAGAGCGGCGGCGTCTGGTCGGGGGAGATGGAACCGGCGGCCGTGAAGCGCATCGTGGCAGCACGCGACGCTGCCCTGGGCCCAGGACGATAGGGAATTCCCTTGGCGAAGAAGCTCACGATCTTCTATGCGTCCGACATCCATGGCTCGGAGAAGGTGTTCCGCAAGTTCCTCAACGCAGCCCCCTTCTACAAGGCGCAGGCTGTGATCTTCGGTGGTGACCTGACCGGCAAGTCCCTTGTGCCGCTCGTCGAGGTCGCGCCCGGTCGTTTCGAGGCAAAGGCCGAGGGTATCGCTGGTGAGGTGGAATCAGGAAGCGCCCTGGAGGCCCTCGAGACGGCGATCCGGGGGCGGGGTTCCTACCCGTACCGCACGACACCGGCCGAGCTCACCGCGATGAACGCCGATCCGGACCTCGTCCGGACGATCTTCCGAACGGTGATGAGCGAGAACGCCGAACGATGGGTGACCCTTGCGGATGAGCGGTTGCGAGCAGCGGGCATCCCGGCGCTGATGATGCCCGGCAACGACGATGAGCCGGAGGTGAAGCGCATCCTGACACAAGGCGACTGGATCACCGATGCGGAGGGTCGGTGTGTCGAGCTCGAAGGGTTTCAGGTGATCAGCTGGGGCTACGCGACAACGACTCCGTGGCACAGCCCTCGCGAGATCACGGAGGCGGAAATGGCGGTCGCGCTCGACGGGCTGGTTGACCAGCTCGACGTCCGTCGCCCGGTGATCTTCAACTTCCACGACCCACCGATCGAGTCCGGTCTCGACCTTGCCTACAAGATGACGCCGGATATGAAGCTTGTCATGGCCGGTGGTCAGGCATTGCTCGCTCCGGTGGGGAGCACGGCGGTGCGCGCCGTGCTCGAACGCGTCCAACCCGTACTCTCCCTCCACGGCCACATCCACGAATCTCGGGGGATCGGCAAGGTCGGCCGAAGCGTCGTGATCAACCCAGGAAGCGCCTATTCAGATGGGACGCTCCAGGGCGTCTTGATCACGCTGACCGAGGACAAGGTCGTCGGCCAGCAACTCGTGACGGGCTAAGGAAACCTGCGTGGCCGCGCCCATTGCACCACCCGACCGGGCGAGAGCCGATGGACCCGTCATTGCCGTCATCGGTGATGCCGCACTCGACCTCTCCTTCGAGGTTGCCTCGTTCGATGGGGTCGACGAGAAGGTCGAGGCGACCAGCAGCCGCGAGCTCGGCGGGACCGGGGCGAACGCCGCAGCGGCGATCGTTCAACTCGGTGGACAGGCGCGCCTCCACGCGGTCGTCGCGCGGGACCCGATCGGGGACTTCATCCTTAGACAGCTCATCGATCGTGGGCTCGACACGGCCGACATGGCGATCGTCGACGGCCGCTCGACGGTGGCAGTGATCCTGCGCAGCCGCGAACGGCGCCTCGTCATCGTCGACCGTGGCGTCGCGGACAAGGTGAGCCATCTCGATCCGGCGGTCGTCGCCGATGGCGCGGCGGTCGTGTATCTGAGCGCCGTGCCCTGGGCAGTGGCTGCGAACATCATAGCTAAGAGCACCGTTCCCGTGGTCGTCGGCCTCGAGGCGCGTCAGCTGGCCGACCTCGGGGCTGGTGGCACGCCCCAAGCGGTTGCTCAGGTGCTCGATCGAGCTCATGTGGTGCTGACGAATGAAGCCGGAGCGGGCGCTCTCGCCGAGATCCTTCGTCAGCTCGCGACGGCCACCGTCGTCGTGACGCGCGGCGCAGCGGGCGCCATGCTGCGAGTCCATGGCGGACCGTATGTTGAGGTCCACGCCCCTGCGATTGACGTGGTCGATGCGACCGGCGCAGGCGACTGCTTCGCCGGGGCCCTGTGCTACTTCCTCGCAGGCGGCAGCCGGATCGAGTCAGTCGTCCGATTGGCGACGATCGCGGCGAGTCTCTCAACCCGGCAGAGAGGCGCGCAGGCGGGTCTTCCGGGCGAGGCGGAGGTTCGTGCGATTTTCCAGAATCAAGCGCTCTAGGCCATTCTTTGCGCGGCTCTGCCCCGAGGGACAGCTCGGCGTCATCTCGGGCCGGGCCTGGCCGACCCTTGGACTCCATGTCCCCACATTCTGCTGCGTCGGCAGAGCACGACGGGCAACGATCGGACGCTCAAGCGGACGTGAGGCTGAGGTAACAGGCGAGCTGGGCGTCAGCGAATCCGCCGTCGCCTGAGCGAAGAATCGTTGCCGTCGGAGGCACGGCCTGGCGGGTCCCACGGCAAATGCTCCGCCTCAGGAGCGCGGGCCTTTCGCGGGGCAGCGAGGCCCGCAGGACGCGACGATGCCCCGCGTGTGGGCCGGGGCATCGGTCAGATGGCGGTTGGTGACCGGCGGCGCGGGTCGCCTGCCGGTCAGGCCGTTGCGGCGACCGGCTCGACCGCGGGTGCGACGAGCTCGAACTCGAGGTGGATCTTGATCTCGTCACCGACGAGCCAGCCACCACTCTCGAGGGAGACGTTCCAGGTGAGGCCCCAGTCGTTGCGGTTGATCTTCGTGTCGGCGCTGACGGCGGTCAGTCGGCCGCCCTGCATGCCGGGCACGGTGCCGAGGAGCTCCGCGGCGAGGACGACCGGGTGGGTCTGGTCCTTGATCGTGAGGTTGCCGCTGATCTCGTAGTCGCGAGCGCTGATCTTCGCGATGCTCGTGCTCACAAAGAGCATCTCCGGATACCGCTCCGAATCGAGGAAGTCGGCGCTACGAAGATGGCCGTCGCGCCGCTCCTGATTCGTCGTGATGCTCGCGGTTGCGGATTTCGCTCCAATCCGATCACCCGTTTCGCTCCAATCCGATCAGTC
>JADMIG010000018.1 GCA_015478725.1 Chloroflexota bacterium
GGCGATCCTGGCCAAGGTCGGGCGTTGTCGAGCCATTCTTGAGACGGCGCACTAGGGCTCGCTCCAGTTCGCTGTCAATGCGTAATCGATTTCATGTGATCGGTTCCGTGTTCAGCGGTTCCGACCCGACGACGGTGAGCATCGATGCGAGGACGCGGCGCCCGATCGCGGCCGCCTCCGATGGTGGCGACCAGCTGCTGTCCTGCTCGACCATGAGCCAGCCGGCATAGCGGCGCTCCGCGAGGACGCGCAGGCATCCGGGCAGATCGAGGGCTCCCGATCCGAGCTCGGTGAAGATGCGAGCCTCGACCGCCCGGCGGAGTCCGCTCAGCGCGCCGCTGCGCAGATCCGCGAGCACGTCCGGATCGACGTCCTTCAGGTGGACGTGGGTGACCCGGGCGCCGAGCCGACGGAGCGCGTCCACCGGATCGCCGCCGCCGACGAGATGGTGGCCGACGTCGAGGCAGATGCCCACCCGTGCTCCGTCCGTCTCCGCCACGAGGCGGTCGACCTCCTCGGGCGTCTCCACGAGCGTCGCGGCGTGGGGATGGAAGGCCAGCCGATGACCTCGCTCGATCGTCTCGTCGGCGAGGGTGTGCAACGCCGTCGCGAGTCCCCGCCAGGCTGTATCCGACAGGCGGGGTGTGCCCGGCTGATTCGCACGGCCGGCTCGCTCGTCGCGGTCGGCAGAACCGTCGAGCGCCACGCAGAGCACGTCGCCCCCGCCCTCGTGGAGCAGGCGCAGCCGCTCGCGCCCGAGGGCCAGGGCATCCTTCGCCAGCCCGTCGGAGGTCGCCGGCAGGGCGGCGTACACCTCGGCCAGCCGGAGGCCGCGCGCCGCCAGGGCTGTCCGCAGCTCCTTGCCCTCGGGAAAGCCCGTACCCAACTGGGTCCCCTCGTAGCCGAGCCGCGCGATCTCGTCGAGGATCGTCGCCGCGCTCGTGCCCGGCAGGGGCTCCCCGACGTCGACGCTGTTCCAGAGGATCGGCACGGTCCCGATCGACGTCTCGCGCAGGGCGTCTCCCGAGCGCCTGAGCCGTGACCGCAGATCCGGGGTGGGGGGGCCGGGCGTGTCCAATCGAGCGGTCCTCAGCGCAGGCGGACGGTGGCGATTTCCCAGGCGCCCATCGGCAGTCGCAGCAGCGATTCGGCGCAGCGCAGGGGAGCGCCCACCCGACCGAGCAGATCGACGGCCCACGCCTCGCGGAAGTCCCCCCGGACGATCGCCTCGGTCGGTGACGCGTGCTCGGCGACGAGCCGAAGCTCCAGCCCGTCGCCGCGACGCCTGAGGGCGCTGAGAACGACACCGGACCCTTCGATGCTGAGCCCGGCCGCACCGCTCGTCCCGGGTGCCGCGGCGCGCGCCGTGCCGCGCACGGCCACCAGCGGGTGCTGGTAGCGCTCTGCTGCGAGCAGGACGCCAGCCTCCGACCAGCCGAGGGCATGGGGGAGGATGGCGAACCCGAAGCCCCAGGGGCCGAGCCGCTGCGCATCGGGCACGGGGATCTCGGGGCCAGCCGGGTCCTCCCGGAACGGGTTCGCATTGCGGCTGATCGATCCGAACGAACGCAGCACCGTGAGCGCCAGCTCACGACCGCCATCGACCAGCTCATACTCGGTCAGATGGTCGAGCAGGACCGTCACCCCGGCAGCATGGACGAAGCCCCGCGCCGGGTAGGTCGGCAGCGGCACCTCGCCGTGCCCGCCCTCCATCGTGAGAGCGCGTTCCACGACGGCGAACTGCCCCTCGGCGGCCGAGGTCGTGGCCGGTGATGGGAGCGGGATGTGCCAGCGCAGCCGGTGATCCCGTGAGCGATTCTCGAACTCGATGCGGACCCGCACGAACGACTCGCCGGCTCGGAGCTCGAGCCTGGTCGTCACCTCCGTCTCGACCGTGGCGCCGGTTCGGGCCGAGCCCGCCGGCTCCACGGCGAGCGGCCAGTCGTAGCGGCGCCGGACGACGACTTCGCCGAGGAGCGGCCCGTCGATGGTCCGCTCGATCGAGACGGCCAGCGGTGCCTGGACCAGCCGGTCGGTGACCGGCGGCCCGTAGTTGTAGCTGTCGCCGAACTCCCCGCCGTCGACGATGCGCCCGACGCCGACCAGCTCGGATCCGCCACCACGGAGACGGATCGTTCCGTCCGCCTCGACGCTCAGCTCGAGCAGGCCATTGGAGAGCGCCTGGGCAGAGGCCACGACGGGTGCCTCGTCCGATGTCGGCTCGGTCGTCGCACCGCCCACGTCGACGGTGGACCACCCGAGCGGTGGTGCGGGAACGCGCACGAGGATCCGGCGGCGGTCCGGGGCCATGACCACCAGCTCCCACAGCTCGTCCGGCGCGCGGGCCGCGGCCGTCACGACGCCGCCCACGAGCTCGTCCACGTCGAGTTCGGGTGGCTCGCCGACATCGTCGACGAGGAGGATGATCGTGGGGACATCACCGCCGGTCTCGAACCGCGAGCCGTTCAGCTGGCGCCCGAAGATCTCGCGGCCGTGCCGCCGCCGCCGCAGGAGCTCCGGGATCTCGTCGCCGCGGAGCCGGATCCGCGCGATGACCGGATCCTTCCGCGAGAGCTCCTGGAAGGCCAGCCGCTGCCCCTCGCTGGCGAACGCCAACTCGTCTCCGTCCGGAACGGCGACGTCCAGGGCGACGAGATCGGTACGAGGCATCGGCGACGGGTTGACGACCCCCCAGCTGGCGACGGGGATACCGGCGGCGATCCTTCGGCAGGTCGCGTTGACGATCCCGCGACCCAGCTGCTCGGCTTCCGCGAACCGGACGAGAACCTGGGCCACGACGGTATCGTGGGAGCAGCCGCAGATCGAGTCGTGGGCCGAGTTGTCGACGACCCGCCGCCAGGCCAGCTCAAGGAGCCGCTCCGGCCATTCGCCGCCATGCAGCGCGGTCAGCGGCTCCGCATACCGTTCGAGCAGGCGCTCCACCCTGGCGCAGGCGGCCTTGAGATCGATCCGAGCCGAACTGACCCCCATCAGCATGTTCGCCCGGGCGCCGGAGCGGAGCTCGCCGGTCCACTGCCGGGTCGGTCGGTCGTCCGTCTCCGGGCGTCGGGCCGCATAGTCGGCCAGCGTCTCGAGGCGCACCTCGACCTCCGCATCGTCGCGGTTGACCGCATCAACGAGGTCGGCGAGACGCGGTGAGGGGACGGCATGGTCGGTGCCGTACATGGCGAGGAACGAGCGTTCGCCATAGAAGCCCGCATTGGCGGCGCGGTAGCCGACCAGCTTCGAGCCGAGGAGATCGGGCACGTCGAACAGGTAGGCGCCGTTGCCGTAGCCGCCGACAAGGTATTCGGCCGCCACCTCGGAGCCGTCCGGCGCGGCCCAGCGGAACGTGTTTCGGTCGATGGCCGCGGGCACGCCGCGCCAGACGACTGCCCGGTCGATCCCCGCGCGCCGCAGGATCTGTGGCATCTGGGCGATGTGCCCGAACATGTCGGGCAGGTAGCCGACGGGCATGGCGCCACCGAGCCCTTCGGCCCGGGCCCAGCCGAACTCCAGGTTGCGAACGATCGTCTCGCCCGAGACCAGGAACTCGTCCATGAGGATCTGCCACGGCCCGATCGCCAGACGCCCCTCGGCGATCAATCGCCGGATGAGCGGCTCCGCGTTCGGACGCACCTCGAGGTAGTCGTCGATCGTGGCCGTCTGACCGTCCAGGGTGAAGCGCATCCGCGGGTCCTGCGCCATCCGCTCGAGGAGTTGGTCCACGAGTTCGACGAGTCGCATCCGGAAGGTCTGGAATGGCTCGTACCACTCGCGGTCCCAATGGGTGTGCGGGACGAGATGGACGACGGCGCGCTCAGTCAAGGGGTGACGCCTCGGTTTGGATCGGAAGGCCGGTCTGGGCTGCATGGCGAGCCACGATCCGCTGGGAGGTCACGATATCTGCGCGACCCTCCACGGCGCTGGCCTTTGGCGCGCGTCCGTCAACGATCAGGGCGTGGAACGCCAGCAGCTCTTCCTCGAATGCCTCGGCGACAGACCGTTCGCGCGTATCGCGCCTGCTGCCCCCGGCAAGCTCGGCGATCCGCAGGTCGGTCGGGGCGTGCAGCAGATAGGGCGCCGGGAACTCGAGCTCGATCGTCGCCCGCTCGCTGACGACGCGGACCTCCTCGCGATAGACCGGATAGTCGGGCAGGAAGTGCCAGCGGATCGCGAATCGCGCGTCGCCGCGGAGGCGTCCCGTGATCGAGACTGATGGCGGCCAGCGGTTCGCCGGCCACACGTCGACGGCATCGATCCCGATCGGATCGCCGGCGAAGGCACGGATCAGCGCCAACTCGTGAACGATGCTCCCGAGCAGGACGTCCGAGTAGAGCCGGCCGAGTTCCGCGGCCGCAGGTCCGAGGGCGACCGACCGCAGCCGATCCTGCTCATCGCGCAGCTTCGCGATGGCATCCGCGGGGATGTCGCCCGCGTGTGGCAGGAGATGGGCATGGGCGAGCTGCCGCTCCCCGGTCGGGTGGAGGACGCAGACCTCGATCGAGCGGACCGACCCGACGCGGCCGGTGTCGCTCGCGACCGCGAGACCCTCCACGACCGCCGGGTCATAGAGCTTCATGTAGCCGACCTGGAGCCTGCGACTCGAGTCCGCGGCCAGTCGGGTGGCGATCGTGTCCGCCTCGGCAAGCGTCCACGCCATGGGCTTCTCGGCGAAGACGGCCACGCCCCGATCGAGTCCGGCGAGGATGGCATCGCCGTGGGAGCCCGAGGTGAGAATGAGGAGGGCATCGAATCCACCGGCGTCGAGCAGCTCCGCCAGCGAGCCGAATCTGTTGGCCGCGGGCACCCGGTACCGCTCGCCGATCGCCTCGACCAACCTGGGCGACAGGTCCGCCACGGCCGTGATCCCGAACCGGTCACCGAGGCCGTCGAGCAGCGGCAGGTGAACGGCCTGGGCGACCGCGCCGAGGCCCAGGACGCCGACTCGAACGCGATCAGGCACGGGAAGCGGCAGCGGGCGTGCCCATCGGCGTGGAGTATACGGGGCCGACGGCGGCCGACCCTCGTCGCCTGAACCCGATGTCGTAGGCTGGGTCCGCACCGAGCAGGGCGCCAATCCGCAGGTTCGACGAAGGGACGGTCGTGTCATGCCCAGGGCGCCGCGCCGCGCACCGACTGCCAGGACAGCCGCGGCGACCACCCTCCCTCCGCCCGTCGAGGGCGCCGCCTTCGGCGACGACTGGTGGAGGCGGGGAGTGGTCTACCAGGTCTACCCGCGCTCGTTCGCCGACTCCAACGACGACGGCATCGGCGATCTGCCCGGGCTGATCGAGAAGCTCGACTACCTCAACGACGGCACCGATCGGTCGCTCGGCGTCGATGCGATCTGGCTCTCGCCGATCCATCCGTCGCCGGGATTCGACGTTGGGTACGACGTCGCCGATTACGATGCGATCGACCCGATCTTCGGCACGCTCGAGGACCTCGACCGCCTCGTCGCAGAGGCGCATCGGCGCGGCATCCGGATCGTCCTCGACCTGGTGGTGAACCACACGAGCTCGATCCATCGCTGGTTCGAGGAATCGCGCCGGGATCCGTCCGGCCCGTTCGGCGACTGGTACCTCTGGCGCGATGGGCGCCGCGATCGATCCGGCCGGCTCCGCCCGCCCAACAACTGGGTCTCGTTCTTCGGAGGCTCGGCCTGGACCTGGGACGAGATGCGCGGCCAGTTCTATCTGCACACGTTCCTGCCGCAGCAACCGGACGTGAACTGGCGCAACCGGGAACTCCGAGCAGCGATGCTGACGATGGTTCGGGGTTGGCTCGATCGAGGCGTCGATGGATTCCGTCTCGACGTCTTCAACGCCTTCTTCAAGCACGCAGATCTGCCATCGAACCCACGCCGGATCATGGGCCGGCGACCGTACGATCGGCAGATCCATCTCTACGACAAGGACCGTCCTGAGCTGGTCGACCTCCTCGTCGAGTTCCGTGCCCTCGTGGATTCCTATCCGCAGCGGATGACCGTGGGCGAGCTCTTCTCTGCGGATCCCGCGCTGGCCTCCAGGCTGAGCGCCCCGCGACATCTCATCTTCGATTTCGACCTGCTCCGGCAACGCTGGAACGCCCAGGGATTCGCCGAGGCCAGCGAGAAGCACGAGCAGCGCTTCGGGCCGCAAGGCTGGCCGACGATCGTGCTCTCGAACCACGACCAGCCGCGGCAGGCCTCGCGCCTGGCCCCGGGAGCCGATCCGGCCACAAGTGACGCGATCGCGCGGGCGGCCGCGACGATCAGCCTGACCCTCCGTGGCACGCCATTCCTCTACTACGGTGAGGAGATCGGGGCGCGCGACGTGCCGATCCCCTGGCCGGAGATCATCGACCCGCCGGCCAAACGCGGCGGTCGGCTCGGCCGGATCCTCGCGCCCTGGTGGAATCGCGACCAGGCACGATCGCCGATGCCCTGGGGCGAGGGCCCGAACGGCGGTTTCTCCTCCGCCCGGTCATGGTTGCGCATGGCCCCGGATGTCGAGTCCCGGAACGTCGCCGTCCAGGATCGCGACCCATGGTCCGTGCTGGCCACCTATCGCCGGCTGGTCTGGCTCCGTCGGCACCACCCGGCGCTCCAGTCCGGGACCTACCGACGGTTGGCCTCGGGATCGCTTGACCTGTTCGCCTACGAGCGCGCGGCGGCCGACGAGACGATCATCGTCGCGGTCAACTTCGGTCCGGCGGCGAGGAGCTTCCGGGTGCGGACGGGGCGCCGTTGGACCGTGATCTTCGATACCCAGGCGCCGACGACCAGCGAGCTCGCGAATGGCGACCAGCTGCAGCTGCGCCCACGCGAGGCGATCATCCTCCTGGCCGGCTCCGTCGGCGACACGCAGCGTCCGGCGACTTGACCGGCCTGCCTATCATCGCGACGAAGCAGAAGCGCTTCCCGCCCGGCAGTTGGGGTGACCCTGGATGAGGGGATTCCGCGAGTTCCTGCTGAAGACCAACGCGATGGCGTTGGCCATCGGCGTGATCATCGGCGTGGCGCTCGGCAACGTCGTCAACTCCCTGGTCAACGACCTGATCATGCCGCCGATCGGCCTGGCGCTCGGTGGGATCGACTTCGGACAGCTCAAGATCGTGTTGAAGGCCGCGACCGGCGGGAACCCGACGACGGAGGTTGCCCTGCGCTGGGGCAACTTCGTCAACGTCGTGATCACGTTCGTCGTGATCGCGTTCGTCGTGTACATGATCGCCAAGGCCTTCGTCCACGAGGAGGCGACGGCGCCGGTCAAGGGGTGCCCGGCCTGCAAGGAAGCGAATGCGCTCGACGCCACCCGCTGCAGGGCCTGCACCAGCGCGATCTGGCCGGTACTGATCGGCCCGCGACCTCTGAGCGGCTGGCCCGGTTGGGCCGCTCCGCCGAGGGCCCTTCGTCAGCTGAAGAACGCCGTGATCGCCGCCGTGTCGTCGGAGAACGCCCAGCGCTCGCTGATCTTGCCCTCCCTCATGTGATAGATCTCGGCCGTTCGGTAGGTGAAAGTCCTGCCGCCGCGGGTGGCGGTCGCCTCGACGAGCGCGATCGTGTGGTCGTCGTTGGCGATCACGTCGTGGAGCTTGCCGGTGATCGTGTAGTCGGCTGCCCCGCCCGGTCCCTGGGCCCGCAGGGCGGCCTTGCCGCGGAGCGGCTCGGAGCGGCCGATCTCGTGCCACACGACATCGTCGGCGATCAACCCATCGAGCGCCCGCATGTCGCCGCGACCCAGCGCCTCGGTCATCGTGCGGGCCAGCTCGGCATTCGCGTGCTCTGTCATCGTCTGCTCCTCCTCGACAAGCTGGCCGGCGTTCGGGGTGCGCCGAACCCGGGTCCATGACCCGTATCAGCGTACGCTCGACGACCAGGAGGCTTCCCGTGCGTGTAGCGGCGGCCGCATCCGGGCCGGCCCCGTCTCTTGGTACTCTGAAAGGAGTTTGTAACGAGCGCGGGCACGCCACCCGGGGGATCCGGACCCATGCGCGTGTTCGCAAGGGAACCGAGGAGGATCGCCTGTGGACCGGAAGTCGGGCCACGCTGACGGGGAATGGCCCGGCGCCGCGGGGCCGGCGGACGGCGCGTGACGACCCACGCCCTCGTCGTCGGGCGGCTTCGCAAGGGACGGAAGATCGACGACGTCGTCGGCGAGGTCGAGCGCCTGCTCCGCGATGGCGGATGGAAGGTGACGAGCCGCGTGGTGAAGCGCAAGCGGGACCTTCGCCGCCTGGCCCGTGACGGGGTGAAGGAGCACCTTGATGTCGTCGTCGTGGTCGGCGGGGACGGCGCCGTGCTCCAGGTCGCATCGTCGCTCGCGGAGACGAGCACGGCCCTCGGGATCGTCCCGGCCGGGACCGGGAATCTCCTTGCCGGCAACCTCAGGATCCCGCGAGAGCCCGCCGCCGCGGCGCGCACGCTCCTGAGCGGACGGCTCCGGAAGATCGACCTCGGACGGGTGACGGTCGATGGCGTGGAGCACGATTTCACCGTGGCCTGCGGCATCGGCTTCGATGCGAAGGTCATGGACGCCACCGGTACGAGCCAGAAGATCCGCTGGGGTAAGCTCGCCTATCTCGCCAACGCGATCGGCCAGACCGGGCACATCCATAACGCCCCGCATGTGATCACGATCGACGGCGTCCGCACCACCACCGAGGCGGCCCAGGTGTTCATCGCGAACTTCGGTCGGATGCTGCCGGTGGTCGTGCCTCGTCGCCGCATCCGCGGCGACGACGGCCTGCTCGACGTCATCGTCGTCCGCGCCTCCGGGCCGATCCCGGGCCTGCTCGCAGGATGGGAGGCCCTCATGCAGAAGGATCTCGGCGAGAGCGCCGGCGGTCATGTGTTCCGCGCCCAGGCCCGGTCCGTGGAGATCGAATCCGAGCCGAGCCGGCTTGTCGAAACCGATGGCAGCGTCGTCGGCAAGACACCGGTCAGCGTGTCGATCCGGCCCGGGGCTCTCACTGTCATCGTGCCCCGATGAGCTCGAGATCCGTCTCCCGCGCCTGGGGCGCGATCGCGCTGATCGGCCTCGCCGGGTTCCTCCTGCTCCTGGGGCTCGTCGGTACCCGGACCGTCATCCCGTTCGATCAGCCGCTTCTCGACCTCGGCCGGAGCTTCGGCCGCTTCGCCGACGTCTGGAACCTGATCTCGAACTCCGCCAACCTGCCGATGATCGCGATCGGGGTGGGCCTCGTGCTGTCCCTGTTCCTCGCCCATCGTCGCCGTGACGGCATCCTCGTTATCGTCGTGCTGGCGGCGGTGACGGCCGGCAGCGAGGGCGTCAAGCTGCTCATCGCCCGGCCCCGGCCGCCGGGCAGCGATACGGTCGTCCCGGGGGTCGTGTACAGCTTCCCCTCGGGCCACGTCCTCGAGGCGGTCACGATCCTCGGGATCATCGCCCTCCTCGTCTGGCGGAGCGGGCTGCCGGGCTGGGCCCGGGCGGGCCTCGCGATCGCCGTCACGATCTTCGTCGCCCTCGTTGCCGTGGCCCGGGTGGCCCTCAACGCCCACTATCCGAGCGACGTGCTCGCCGGGTTCCTCGCCGGCATCGCCGTGCTCGCGCTCTTCGCCCTGCTCACCGCCCCGCGGCGGCGGACGCCCCCAAGGCGGGACCCCTGAGCGAACAGCGCCTCCGATCCCCACAGGGCAGGCCGTCGGGACTGTCCGGTACCGATGGCCCATGGACGGAGGCCGTCGCGGTGCGATAGCGTCGTGCGCATGACCTCGGCGTCCCTCGGTTTGACGGTGCCCGCGGCGGACCTGCAGATCGGCAGGAGCCTTGCGTTGGCGGTCTCGAACCACAGACGCGACGGCCGCAACCGGATCGTCGTCGCGGGGAGCCGGTCGCGCCCCGCTGGCACACCTCCGCCGGTCGTGGTGCTCTCCACGGACGCTGCACGGGAATGAGATCGGTGGGACTTCGGGTGCCAGATGCCTCGGCTGGGGCGGTTCGCGCGCGTCTCGCGACCGGGGTCTCGTTCGGCGGGGCTCGACCCGGTGTCAGGGATCTGGCCGGGCTCAGCGCTGCCGCGTCGATCCTCGTTGGGGGCATCGTGCTCCTCGGCTGGTGGCTGGGGATCGACGGCCTCAAGTCGTTGGTGCCGGGGGCGTTGACCATGAAGGTCAACACGGCCCTGGTCTTCGTGCTGCTCGGCGTCGGGATGTTCGCTCGAACGAGACCGATCGGCATGTGGCGGCGCCACCTGGCGGTCGCGCCGTTGATCGCCGCGATGCTTCTCAGCGCCGCGGTCGGCAGCCAGTATCTGGTCGGCCGGGACTCGGGCATCGATCAGTGGCTGTTCCGGGAGCTGCCGGGGCAGATCGGGACCCTCCACCCGAACCGGATGTCGCCGATGACGGTCGTCTGCTTCCTGTTGATCGGGACCGGGGTGCTCCTCGCCAGCAGGAATCGCACCAGCGCGGCCGTGCCGGCGCTGCTGCTCGGTGCGCTCATCGTCGCGCTGTTGAACATCCTCGATTTCATCTTCGAGGGGGCGACCCCATCGCTGCTCGCCGGCTATACCCAGATGGCACTCAACACGGCGGTCATGATGGTCGTGCTGAGCATCGGCGCCATGGCTCTCCTGCCCGATGGCGGGCCACTCGAGGTCTTCGCGGGTCAGTCTTCCTCAGCCGGACTCGCCCGCCGCCTTGTCATCGCGTCGCTTGTCGCTCCGGTCGCCCTGTCTTGGCTTCGACTTCAGGGCGAAGAATGGGGCCTATACGGAGCCCGGTACGGGGCCTCCCTCACGGTGCTCGGGACGTTCGTCTTCCTCACTGCGGTCATCTGGCAGAGCGCGCGGTCGGCGCGACGGACCGAGATCGCCCGGTCGGCCGCCCTCGAGGAACGCGACCGGTTCTTCGACGTCTCCTCCGACATGCTCGCCACGGCGAGCGCCGACGGGTACTTCATCCGCCTCAATCCCGCATGGCAGGCTACGCTCGGATACGACCTTGCTGAGCTCCGTTCGCGGCCCTTTATCGAGTTCGTCCACCCCGACGATCGGGCGGCGACCAACATCGAGGCTGCTCGGCAGGTGGACGAGGGCAAGACGGTCCTCAACTTCGAGAACCGCTACCGCCACCGGGACGGCTCCTACCGGTGGTTGGAATGGACGTCGACGCCCTCGGCCGACGGATCCCGTCTCTATGCCGTGGCGCGGGATGTGACCGGCCGCAAGGAAGAGGAAGAGCGCCGCCTGGCGCCCATCCTCGCCGTCCGCGAACAGCGAGCGGAGGCGCGACGGAAGATCGAGGCGACGATCGCGCAGCGGGCGTTCCGACCGGTCTTCCAGCCGGTCGTCGATCTGTCGAGCGGCTCGGTCGTCGGGTTCGAGGCACTCACCCGGTTCGATGATGGTTGCCGACCCGACGTGGTATTCGCAAGAGCGCTCGAATGCGGTCTGGGAATCGAGCTCGAACGCGTGACCCTCGAGGCTGCAGTTCGCGAGGCTCGTCTGCTGCCGCGCAACGCGTGGCTCAGCCTCAACGTCTCGCCGACGC
The DNA here is from genome assembly GCA_015478725.1 of Chloroflexota bacterium. Lineage (NCBI taxonomy): Bacteria > Bacillati > Chloroflexota > Chloroflexota bacterium. The sequence goes on from JADMIG010000018.1 coordinate 11,495, forward strand.
TGCTCTCCGATGTCGAGGCCCTTCGACCGCTGCTTGGCGAACCGTCCCGAGCGGTCGTGCTCGAGATCACCGAGCACGAGTCGATCGGCGCCTACGCGCCGTTGCGTGAGGCGTTGACGCGCCTCGGTTCCCACGTTCGCCTGGCGGTCGACGATGCCGGCGCGGGGATCGCGAACTTCAGTCATCTGGTCGAGCTTCGGCCCGACTTCGTCAAGATCGATGCAGGGCTGGTTCGCGGCGTCGACACGGATGTCAGCCGCTCGGCCCTCGTCGTCGGGCTCGTGCATTTCGCCGAGGCTGCCGGCTGCCTCATCATCGCCGAGGGTATCGAGACAGAGGGGGAGCGGGCGACGGTCGCCGAGCTCGGGGTGAGGCTCGGTCAGGGATACCTGCTGGCCAGGCCCGCCGCAGCGGAGAGGTGGAGAGCCACGAGGGACCCTGGCGAGCGCAGGGCCTCCGCGTCGAACAGCCGTCGACGCCTTCGGATCGCCACGGTCCCGCGATAAATCGCGCATCCAGTCGCTGGCCGGCGAGAGCCAGGCCTCGCAGGGACCGGTCAGGTCCCGGGACGTGACGTAACAGGGCGTCAGCCTCGCGCCGGCTCGACCAGATCCGTCCCGCGAGCGGTGCGTGGTAGATTGGGGTCGGCCTTCGGGGCAGGGTGAGATTCCCGACCGGTGGTAGTCCTGCGTTCAGGCGCAGGGAGCCCACGAGCGGCCCGTCGAGCGACGGGTGTCAGCAGATCCGAAGGTCGCCTCTCGGGGCGACCTCGACGGAGCCGACGGTACAGTCCGGATGGAAGAAGGCAGCGTCGCGTCGCGTCCGCATCGGGCGCGCTCGTTGCGTCTCGTCTGGGCCCCGAGCCGGATGAGGTGACGGGGCGCGATGAAGAGACCGGCGCAAGATCCGATGGGACGAGCCCTCGAGCTCGCTGCCCTCGGGCGCGGCCGGACGGCCCCGAATCCTCCCGTCGGCGCCGTCGTCGCCCGGGACGGCCAGATCGTCGGCGAGGGATATCACGTTGCCGCCGGCACAGCTCACGCGGAGACGATCGCCCTGGCGGAGGCCGGTCCACTCGCCCGGGACGCCACCCTCTACGTCACGCTCGAGCCCTGCTGCCACCACGGCCGGACGCCTCCCTGTACGGAGGCGATCATCGCCGCGGGCGTCGCCGAGGTCTGGTATGCGGTCGGGGACCCGGATCCGCGCGTCGCGGGCAGCGGACACCGCGCCCTCGTCGCGGCCGGGATCCGAGTCGAGGTCGGCGAGTCGGAAGCGGCGGCCGGGGAGCTCCTGCGGGGGTACCTGCTCCGCCATCGGCGCGGTCGCCCGTGGGTCACCGCGAAATTCGCGATGAGCCTGGACGGCAAGATCGCGACTCACTCCGGCGACGCCCGCTGGATCAGCGGCGAAGCCTCGCGGGCGCACGGTCATGTGCTTCGGGATCGCTCGGACGCGGTGATCGTGGGCATCGGGACCGTGCTCGTCGACGACCCCCGCCTCACCGTGCGCCCGATGCCGGCCGATGGCCGCCAGCCCCATCGGATCGTCGTCGACACGCGGCTGCGGATGCCCCTCGATGCGGCGCTCGCCGGGCCTGAACTCGCCGCCGGGACGACGGTGGCCTTCGCGGCAGCGGGCCGCGGCTCGACGTCAGACGATGCGATCGAGGCGGACCGGTTGAGCGGTCCGGCACCGGCCCTCGCCCAAGCCGCCGCGGCGCTCGAGGATCGCGGCCTCGGCCTTCTCGGCCTCCCACCCGACCGATCGGGGCGCGTGAACCTCCGCGACCTCCTCGCTGCCCTCGGCCGGCGAGGCTACAACGAGGTGCTCGTCGAGGGTGGCGGCGAACTGCTGGCGGGGTTCTTCGCGCTTGGGCTCATCGATGAGGTAGAGGCCTGCGTGGCGCCGCTCGTGATCGGCGGCCGTGGGGCGAACACGCCGGTCGGCGGGATCGGCGTCGAGCGGATCGATCGGGCCGGCCGGTTCGAGATCGTCGATCTCGTCCGGCGGGATCGGGATGTCTGGATCGTGGCGCGCCCGGCCGGGCCGCCGATGGAGGTCGCGAATGTTTAGCGGGATCGTCGCGGGGGCCGGCAGGGTCGCCTCTCTCACCTCGGGCGAGCCGGGGATCCGGCTCATCGTTCACGCCCCTGAGCTTCTCGACGACGTGGTCGACGGCGAGAGCGTGGCCGTCAACGGCGCCTGCCTGACCGCGGCCGGCCGCCCGGCCCCCGACGAGCTTGCCTTCGACCTGATGCCCGAGACGCTCCGACGCTCGAACCTCGGCGGGCTCGTCGCCGGCGACTCGGTCAATCTCGAACGGTCGCTGCGGTTCGGGGATCGGATCGGCGGCCACCTCGTCCAGGGGCACATCGACGGGATCGCGGAGGTCGTCTCGGTCGTTCCCGAGGGAGACGCTCGGCTGCTGCGGGTTCGCCTGCGGGAGGGTCGGCTCGCCCGCGCGATCGTCGAAAAAGGGTTCGTCACGGTCGACGGGGTGAGCCTGACCGTCGTCCGCTCGCTGCCCGACGGCTTCGTCGTCTCCCTGGTCCGGACGACGCTCGAGCTGACGACCCTCGGGGCGGCCAGGCCCGGTACGATCGTGAATGTCGAGGTCGACCTCTTCGCCCGCCACCTCCTCGATGGGGCGCCGGCACCCCGCCCGCTTGCCGCCGCGGATGGTTCGCCGCCGGGAGAGGGTGATCCATCCGTCGCGATCACCGCAGCGCTCGACGCGCTCCGGGCTGGGCGGCCGGTCCTCGTTCTCGATGACGAGGACCGCGAGAACGAGGGCGACCTCGTCCTCGCCGCCGAGTTCGCGACCGCCGAGTGGCTCGCGTTTCTCATCCGGGAGGCGGGCGGCTTCGTCTGCGTGGCGATGGACGGCGGGCGGCTCGACGCGCTCGATGTCCCGCTCATGGTCGACGCGAACACGTCGCGACAGGGAACCGCCTTCACCGTCAGTGTCGATGCCGCCACGGTGTCGACCGGCGTCTCCGCCGCCGAGCGGGCGGCGACCGTGCGCACGCTCATCGACCCCGCGACCAGGCCCGCCGATCTGGTGCGACCGGGCCACGTCTTCCCGCTCCGCGCCGTGGACGGGGGGTTGAGAGAGCGGCGAGGACACACCGAGGCCGCCGTCGAGCTCTGCCGGCTGGCCGGACTCGAACCCGCCGCGGTCATCGTGGAGGTGATGAATCCCGACGGCACGATGGCCCGGCGGCCAGAGCTGGCCGCGTTTGCGGCCGCCAACGATCTCTCGCTCATCACGGTCGGTGACATCGCCGGCTTCGACGACGCCGCGGGCGAGGTTCGGCCACAGGGCCGGTCGGTGGAGGCGCGAGGTTCGGTGGTCCGGGTCGCGGAGAGCTCGCTCCCGACCGAGCACGGGCGCTTCCGGATGATCGTCTATGGCGCCGGCGACGGGCTCAACGACCTCGCGCTCGTCCTCGGCCAGCCGGACCCGGACAACGCTCTCGTCCGGGTGCACTCCGAATGCCTCACCGGCGACGTCCTCGGCTCGCTTCGCTGTGACTGCGGCCCCCAGCGCGAGCAGGCGCTCGCGACGATCGCCGCAGCCGGGTCTGGGATCCTTGTCTACCTGCGCCAGGAGGGTCGCGGCATCGGGCTCGCGAACAAGGCCCGGGCCTACGCCCTCCAGGATGCCGGGCTCGATACGGTCGACGCGAACCTTGCGCTCGGATTCCCGGCGGACCTTCGTGACTACGGACGAGCGGCGGCGATCCTCGCCGATCTCGGGGTCGATCGGGTCTGCCTCCTCACGAACAACCCGGCGAAGGTGCAGGGCCTCGAGGCCGCCGGGATCCGCGTGCTCGAACGCCGCCCGCTCGAGGTGGTACCTGGGCAGGAGAACGCCGCCTACCTCGCGACGAAACGAACCCGCCTGGGCCATCTGCTGGAGACGAACCGATGACCGCCAGCTCGGAAACCAGCGTCGGCCGTGGCGAGTCCGCGGGCGACGGCCGCGACGGACGCGGGTTGCGGATCGGGATCGTGGCCTCGCGGTTCAACGCGGAGATCGTCGAGCGGCTCGTCGAGACGGCCCGCGACGAGCTCGTCCGGCTCGGGGTCCGGCCGGAGGACGTCCTCCTCCTCCGCGTTCCCGGGGCATTCGAGCTGCCGATCGTGGCCCACGCGCTGCTTCGCTCTGCCATCCCCCCGGACGCGGTCGTCTGCCTCGGCGCGGTCGTCAGGGGGGAGACGCCGCACTTCGATTTCGTCGCCGCTGCGGCCGCGGACGGGATCCTCCAGGTCGGTCTCGACACCAGTCGGCCGGTGATCTTCGGCGTCCTCACCACCAACACGATGGCCCAGGCCTGGGACCGCGCCGATGGCACCTACCATCGGGGCGCCGACGCGGCCCGCGACGCGGTCGAGATGGCGAGGCTCCTGGCCGGTCCGGAGCTGGCGGCTCGGGCCCACAGCGAGATGATTGATTCCCGTGCGATCTGAGAAGGAAGGTTCGGGACCGATGACGCCTGCGACACCCATCCGGCGTAAGTCAGACGCGACGCATGCCACCGATTTTCCCACGGGGGCGACCCCGCGCATCGACCGCGCGGAGGCCCACGCCCTGACCGGGATCGCCGACGGGCCCGAGCTCGAGGCGCTGCTCGCCCGGGCCGTGGCTCTCCGAGATGGGCGCGGCCACGGCCGGATCACCTATTCCCCGAAGGTCTTCATCCCGCTCACGAAGCTCTGCCGCGACGTCTGCCACTACTGCACGTTCGCCCGGCCTCCCCGGCGAGGTGAACGGGCTTACCTGAGCCTCGACGAGGTCGTCGAGATCGCGCGGGCGGGGGCTGCGGCCGGTTGTCGGGAGGCGCTCTTCACCCTCGGTGACAAGCCGGAGCTGCGCTACGCCGTGGCCCGCGATGAGCTGGCCGCGCTCGGCCATCCGACGACGATCTCGTACCTCGCCGAGGCGGCGGGCGCCGTCCTCCGCGAGACGGGGCTGCTCTCCCATGCGAACCCGGGCGTCGTCTCCGAGTACGAGCTCGCCCTGCTCCGGACGGTCGCTCCCTCGCAGGGGATCATGCTCGAGACGGCGACCCCGCGGCTCAGCGAACGGGGCGGACCACACTTCGGCTCGCCGGACAAGCTGCCCGAGCGCCGGCTCGCCATGATCGAGGCGGCCGGTCGGCTGGCGATCCCGTTCACAACCGGGATCCTCATCGGCATCGGCGAGACCCGCGCAGAGCGGATCGACGCCCTGTATGCGATCGCGGACCGCCATGCCCGCCATGGCCACATCCAGGAGGTGATCGTCCAGAACTTCCGGGCCAAGCCCGGCACGAAGATGGCCGAGAGCGCCGAGCCGACGCTCGATGACCACCTCTGGACGATCGCGGTCGCCCGCCTGATCCTCGGGTCCAGAGCCCATCTCCAGGCCCCGCCGAACCTCACCGGCGACTTCGGCCGCCTCCTCGACGCGGGAATCGACGACTGGGGCGGCGTCTCGCCGGTCACCGTCGACCATGTCAACCCGGAGGCCCCCTGGCCCGATCTCGATCGGCTCGGGACCATCACCGAGTCGCGCGGGCTTGCCCTCCAGCCCCGCCTCACCGTCTACCCCGAGTACGTCCTCGACGGGACGCACTGGATCGACGAGGGGGTTCGACCGGGCGTGCTCCGGCTGTCTGACGGCGCAGGATTCGCCCGGGACGAAGCGTGGTTCGCCGGGATCACCCCCGACAGTCCGCCGCTGACGTCGCTGATCGCCGGCCCGGTGCCGATCTCCGGTCGCAACTCCCTTCCATCGATCCTCGAGCGCGCCGGCGGCGGCGACGCCCTGACCGCGACCCAGATCGTCCGGCTCTTCGAGGCCCGTGGCGGCGAGGTGCGGCTGGTGACGGAGGCCGCTGATGAGCTGCGGCGGGCGACGAACGGCGACGAGGTCACGTACGTCGTCAACCGGAACATCAACTACACGAACGTGTGCACGTACCGCTGCCAGTTCTGTGCCTTCAGCAAGGGCAAGCTCGCCGAGAACCTCCGCGGGAAGCCGTACCTGCTGCCCCTCGAGGAGATCGTCCGGCGCAGCCGGGAGGCCTGGGAGCGAGGCGCCACCGAGGTCTGCCTCCAGGGCGGCATCCACCCGGATTTCACAGGGGACTTCTACCTCGACGTGCTCCGGGCGATCAAGGCGGAGCTGCCGACCATGCACGTCCATGCCTTCTCGCCGCTCGAGGTGAGCCAGGGGGCGCGGACGCTCGGGCTCGGGCCCGAGGCGTACCTCGGACGACTCCGCGAGGCCGGCCTGGGGAGTCTTCCGGGCACGGCCGCCGAGATCCTCGACGACGATATCCGGGCGATCATCTGCCCGGACAAGCTCCGGACCGCCGAGTGGGCCGAGGTCATCGAGGCGGCCCACCACGTGGGTCTGCGCACGACGAGCACGATCATGTTCGGCCACGTCGAGGGCTACGACGCCTGGGCCCGTCACCTGCTCGTGCTGCGGGGGATCCAGGCGCGGACCGGCGGGATCACCGAGTTCGTCCCGCTCCCGTTCGTCCACCTCGAGGCGCCGATGTACCTCAAGGGCCGCGCCCGGCGCGGGCCGACGTACCGCGAGTCGATCCTCATGCACGCGGTGAGCCGGCTCGCCCTCCATCCGCTCATCGGAAGGATCCAGGCCTCCTGGGTGAAGCTCGGCCCGACCGGCGCGGCAGCGGCGCTCCAGAGCGGCGCGAACGACATGGGCGGGACACTGATGAACGAGTCGATCTCGCGGGCAGCGGGCGCCACCCACGGACAGGAGCTGGCGCCCGAGGGGATGGAGGCGCTCATCCGCTCGATCGGTCGCCAACCTCGCCAGCGTACGACCCTGTACGGCCAACCGCCGGAGGAGCAGGTCCACCGCTCGTTCGGCGCGCCGCCGCTCTCGGAGCTGATCCAGCCGACGGATCTGCGATTCCTGCGGGCTGGAAAGGCGCCGGGCTCGGGACGAACCCGTGACGTCGACCTCATTGGTCGTGTCGAGGTGTCCTGAGTCAGCGATTCCGACTTCGCACAGAAGGGTTCGCGCAGCGGCGCGCCGGAGCCGGCCGAGCCCTGGGGCGGAACGTTCTGATACGATTCCACAAACCGACCAACAAGTCGGATATGGGCGAGGTCTCCAGGGGAGTGACGCAGGAGCGGAGCAGACGCCGGCGCGAGCGGATCCTCGACGCCGCCTTCCACGTCTTCAGCGGCCTCGGCTATCGGGGCGCAGCCGTCGACGAGATCGCCCGTCAGGCCGAGACGAGCAAGGGTGGGGTCTATTTCCACTTCCCGACGAAGGAGTCGCTCTTTCTCGAGCTGCTCCGAACGACCGCCGACCGCCTCGTGGCCAAGGTCGAGCGCGAAGCTGCCCGCGAGTCAGACCCCATCGCTCGCGCCGACGTCGCGCTCTGGACGGTCCTCTCGACGTTCGCAGGGCACCGGACGATGGCCCGCCTCCTGCTTGTCGATGCGATCGGCGCGGGCCCGGTCTTCCAGGCCGAACTCGAACGCCTCCACGAGCGGTTCGCGGGCCTTATCGCGGCGCATCTGGAGCGGGCGGTCGAGGACGGGATCATCGCGCCGCTCGATACCGCTACGGTCGCAGAGGCCTGGTTCGGCGCACTCCACGAGATCGTCGTTCGCTGGCTGATGGCCTCCCGGCCCGATGTGCTGGAACGCACCTATCCGACGCTTCGGGCGGTCCTTCTGCGTGGGGTGGGGATCGACGAGTCGCGGATTGCCGCGTTGCCGGAGCGATGACCGTCACCAATCGCACCGGCGCCGAGACCGATCGCCGGCCGGGTTCCGGCGCGGACGAACTCGTCGCCATTCTCTTGCCGCTCCTCGACCGGACCACGGTCCGCGGCGTGCGAACGCTCGTCAGTGCGACGGTGCCGGTCGCCTGGCGCGATCCGGTGGCACTCTTCGCCGCGGCTCGCGCGATCGACGACGAGGTGGCGATCTGGCTCCAGCCCGACGCCGGGTTCGGGCTCGTCGCGATCGGGTCGGCCTGGACGGTGGAGGCGACCGGCTGTGACCGCTTCCGGCAGGTCGCGACCGCCTGGTCGGACCTCGTCGAGGGCGCGGTCGTCCAGGGTTCGGACGACGTTCCCGGCGCGGGTCCTCTCCTGTTCGGTGGTTTCGGGTTCGGGGCGGAGGCCGCACGATCGCCAACCTGGGCCGGTTTCGAGTCCGCCCGACTCGGCCTGCCGAGCCTCCTCATGACGGTCACGCAGGCGTCGACGTGGCTGACAGCGAGCATCATGATCACGCCGGGGGCGAAGCCCGGCGCCCGTGAAGCGGTGGCGAGGGAGCTCGACCGACGGTGGGCGAGGCTCGCTGCCGAGGCGACCGAACCGGTGCCGCTCGTCCCAGCCTCAGCCGAGCTCCGGATCGCCCGGCAGGTCCCGGAGGCCCCGGAGTGGCGGGCGACCGTGGCCCGGTTCGCCGGCGCGGTCGGCCGTGGCCGGCTCGACAAGGCCGTCCTCGCCCGCCGGGTCGACCTCCACGCCGACGGGTCCATCGACGTTCCTGCCGTGATCCGTCGCCTCGAGGCGACGGGGCCCGAGTCGACGATCTTCGCCGTCGGCCGCGGCACGAGGACCTTCCTCGGGGCGACGCCCGAGCGGCTCGCGCGCAGCAAGGGCCGGGAGTTCCGGACGGTCGCTATGGCGGGCTCGATCCGTCGCGGTTCGGACGCCGAGGAGGACGAGCGACTGGGCGCCGATCTCCTGGCGAGCGAGAAGGATCGGGAGGAGCAAGCGGTCGTCGTGGAGATGCTTCGCGAGACCCTCAGCCCGGTCACCGATCGGCTCGAGATTCCGCACCGGCCGTCGGTCGTCCGGCTCCGCCACATCCAGCACCTGGCGACCGAGCTGCGCGGCCGGCTGCGCGAACCGGTCGGGATCGTCGGGCTCGTCGAGCGGCTCCACCCGACCCCGGCGGTCGGCGGGGCGCCCCGCGAGCTCGCGCTCGAGTTGATCGCCCACGAGGAGCGACTCGAGCGCGGTTGGTACGCCGGCCCCGTGGGCTGGCTCGACCGGCGAGGAGATGGCGAGTTCGTCGTCGCGATCCGCTCGGGCGTTGTCGACGGTCGAGCGGCGAGCCTCTTCGCGGGCTGCGGGATCGTCGCCGATTCAGATCCGCAGCGCGAGTGGGAAGAGTCGCTGATGAAGCTCCGGACGCTCGCCACCGCGCTCGGGAGGGTCGCGTCGTGAGCGGCGGCGCAGGCGCGGGAGCTGGCGCCGGCACGGCATCTGGCTCGGCGCCCTACCGCACACCGGCCGGCCCGCTCCGAGCACTCGTCGAGGAGCTCGTCCGGGCCGGGGTCCGGGACGCGGTCGTCTGCCCCGGGTCGCGCTCGACGCCCATCGCGCTGGCCCTCCGGGCCAACCCGGCGATCCGGACCTGGCTCCACCTCGATGAGCGAGCGGGAGCCTACTTTGCGCTCGGGGCGGCCCGCGCGAGTCGCCGCCCGACGGTGATTCTGGGCACGTCTGGGACGGCCGTCGTGAACTTCGCGCCGGCCGTCGTGGAGGCTCGCGAGGGTCGCGTCCCGCTCGTCGTCCTGACCGCCGATCGGCCGCCCGAGCTGCGCGACCGGTCGGCCCCCCAGGCGATCGACCAGTCTCACCTCTACGGGCGCTTCGCGAAGTGGTACGTCGAGCTCCCCGTCCCGGAGGAGTCGGCGCTCCTCGAGGCCCATCTCCGGGGAGTCGTGGGACGGGCGGTGGCGATGGCCGTGGAGGTGCCCGCGGGGCCCGTCCACGTGAACCTCCCGTTCCGCGAGCCGCTCGTGCCCGAGGGCTCGCTCGAGCCCGAGGGAGCCGCGGACGAGCCGCCCCACGTCGAGGTCCTGCGCGGGCGCGCGGCGCTCCCGGAGGGCGATCTCGCCCGGCTCGCCGACCGGCTTTCCCGTCTCCGGCGCGGGCTGATCGTCTGCGGGCCGCTCGACCTGCCCGGATTCCCCGAGGCCGTGGCGTGTCTCGCCGCGGCGAGCGGTTTCCCGATCCTCGCCGATGGCCTGTCGAACGTCCGCCTCGGGCGCCACGATCGCTCCCGCGTCGTCGCGCGACACGACGCGATCGTCCGTTCGGAGCGGTTTCGGGCGGCCCACGTGCCGGACCTCATCATCCGCTTCGGCGGGACCCCGACCTCAACAGCGCTCGTCGAGATGCTCGCGGAGCAGCGGCCGCGGCAGATCGTCGTCGACGACGGCGGCTGGGCGGAGCCGACGCTCCGGGCGGTCACGATGGTCCACGCCGAGCCGGTCGGCCTCGCGGCGGCGCTCGCCGAGGCCGTCGCGGCCGTGCGCGCCGGGCCGGCGGAGGTCGACTGGCTCGGCGCCTGGCTGGCGGCCGACCGGACCGCGGACGCGGCGATCCGCGGCTGGTTGGCGACGCTCGACGAACCGTTCGAGGGTGCGGCCTTCGCCGACCTCGAGGGGGTCCTGCCCGACGGCACCGTGCTCGTCGCCGGGAACAGCATGCCGGTCCGGGACATGGACGCGTTCCTGCCGGCAGGGCCGGCGGCCGTGCGCTGCCTCGCCAACCGCGGGGCGAACGGGATCGACGGCGTGGTCTCGACGACCCTGGGGATAGCCGCGGTCCACGACGGCCCCGTCGCCCTCGTCGTCGGCGACCTGTCGTTCGTCCACGATCTGAACGCGCTCGTCGCGGCGCGCCTCCATCCGCTGTCAGCAACGATCGTCCTCGTCAACAACGACGGAGGCGGGATCTTCTCATTCCTGCCCCAGGCGTCGGCGGCCCGGCCGGAGGTCGGCCTGCCCGACCACTTCGAGGAGCTTTTCGGGACGCCCCACGGCCTCGATCTCGGTCGGCTCGTCGCCGCGCTGGGCGGCGAGCACCGGCAGGTCGGGCCGGGCGAGATCGGCCCCGCCGTCGCCGGGTCGCTCGACCGGCCCGGGGTCAGGGTCCTCGAGCTCCGGACCGATCGGACGCGGAACGTGGCCCTCCACCGGGCGAGCGCCGCGGCCGTCTCGGACGCCCTCGGGCGGCTCCTCGCCGGCGCCGCCGGGGTCCGCCCATGACTCGGCTGGCGGTGAACGGCGTCCGGCTCGAGGTCCGCGCGGGTGGGCAGGGGATGCCGCTCCTCCTGCTCCACGGCTTCACGGGGCGGGGCTCGAGCTGGGCCCCCCACCTGCCCGCCTTCGGGCGCTCCCACGGGACGATCGTCGTCGACCTGCTCGGTCACGGCCGCTCCGACGCGCCAGTCGATCCGGCCCGCTACGCGATCGAGCGTCAGGCCGATGACCTGGCAGCGCTGGCCCGTGCCATCGGGGCGCCGGTAGCCGACGTGCTCGGCTACTCGATGGGCGCCCGGATCGCCCTGCGCCTTGCCCTCGACCACCCGACCGCCATCCGGCGGCTCGTCCTCGAGAGCCCCTCGGCCGGGATCGCCGACGCCACCGAACGCGCCCGACGCCGGGCCGCCGACGAGGCGCTGGCCGAGACGATCGAGCGCGACGGGGTCGCCGCGTTCGTCGACCGTTGGGAGGGCCAGCCCATCTTCGCGAGCCATGTCGCGCTCCCGGCCGCGGCGCGGGAGCGTCTCCGTCGACAGCGCCTGGGACACACGCCAGCCGGTTTGGCGAACGCCCTCCGCGGCGGCGGGCAGGGAGCGATGACGCCGCTCGACGGTCGCCTCGGCAAGGTTTGCGCCACCACGCTCGTCGTGGTCGGGAGCCTCGACCCGGTCGGCCGCGAGCGGGCTGCCGTCATCGCCGGCGGGATCCCCGGAGCCCGCTTCGAGGTCGTCGAGGGCGCCGGGCACACCCCTCATCTCGAGCGGCCGGCGGTCTTCCGCCGGCTCGTCATCGCCTTTCTCGCTGGCACGCCAGACCCGCCCACGCACTGAGGAGCCACGATGGCTGTCACCTGGACGAAGGTCCGCGACTACGTCGACATCATCCACGAACACTCCGGAACCGGGATCGCCAGGGTCACGATCAATCGACCGGAGGTTCTCAACGCCTTCCGGCCGGAGACCGTGACCGAGCTCATCGACGCCTTCCGCCAGATCCGCGACGACACGTCGATCGGGGCCGTTCTCTTCACCGGAGCCGGCGACCGGGCGTTCTGCTCCGGTGGCGACCAGCGGGTGAAGGGCCAGGGCGGTTACGTCGGCTCGGACGGGATCGCGAGGCTCAACGTCCTCGACTTCCAGCGCCTGATCCGCTCGCTGCCGATCCCGGTCATCGCCCTCGTCAACGGCTATGCGATCGGCGGCGGCCACGTCCTCCACGTCGTGTGCGACCTGACGATCGCGGCCGACCACGCGCGCTTCGGCCAGACCGGCCCGCGGCTCGGGAGCTTCGACGGGGGCTACGGGGCGACGCTGCTGGCCCGGATCGTGGGTCACAAGCGGGCCCGCGAGATCTGGTACCTCTGTCGCCAGTACACGGCGCAGGAGGCGCTCCTGATGGGTCTCGTCAACGCCGTCGTCCCCCTCGATGATCTCGAGGAGGAGGGGATCCGCTGGGCGGACGAGATCCTCGAGAAGAGCCCGACGGCGATCCGCTTCCTCAAGCGAGCCTTCAACGCCGACACGGACGGCCTGGCCGGCCTCCAGGAGCTTGCTGGCGACGCGACGATGCTCTACTACCAGACCGAGGAGGCTCACGAGGGGAGCCGGGCGTTCCTGGAGAAGCGCAAGCCCGACTTCACGAAGTTCCCGCGGCGGCCGTGATGTCCGCCGCGCCTCTCGTCCCCGCCCGATGATGAGCACTCCGGCGTCCGCGATCGGGTCGCGCCGCCGGGCCTGGCTCCTCGCGATCCGCCTACCGACCCTCCCCGCCGCGGTGGGACCCGTCCTCGTGGGCCTGGCGGTCGCCCTTGGCGAGGGGGCGTTCCGGCCGTTCACGGCCGGAGCCGCGCTCGGTGTCGCGCTCCTGCTCCAGGTCAGCGCGAACCTTGCCAACGACCTGTTCGACTTCCGTTCCGGCGCCGACACACCGGACCGCCTGGGGCCGCCGCGGGCCGCGGCGCTTGGCCTGCTGACCGAGCGTGAGCTCGGCGCGGGCATCGCGGTCGTCCTCGGTCTGGTCGGGTTGGTCGGGGTCTACCTCGTGAGCGTCGGCGGCCCGCCGATCCTGGTCCTCGGACTGCTCGCCATGGTCAGCGCCCTTGCCTACACCGGCGGCCCGTGGCCCTATGGCTACCACGGGCTCGGCGAGGTCTTTGTCTTCACGTTCTTCGGGCCCGTCGCGGTCGGCGGCACGACCTATCTCCAGACCGATCGGCTCGAGCCGCTCGCCGTTGCCGCGGCAATACCGATCGGGGCACTCGTGACGGCGATCCTCGTCATCAACAACCTGCGCGACATCGGGACCGACCGGCGTGCCGCCAAGCGCACGCTCGCCGTTCTCTTGGGTGAACGGGCGACCGTGCTCGAGTACCTGCTGCTGCTGGCGGTCGCGTACAGCGCGCCCTTCGCGCTCGTCGTCGTGGGCTGGGCGGGGCTCCCCGCGCTCCTCCCGCTCGCGAGCGCACCGCTGGCGATGCCGCTCGTCCGGGCGGTCCGCGGCGGGGAGGATCCGCGGCGGCTCAATCCAGCTCTCCGCGCGACGGCCCGGCTGTCGCTCGTCTTCGCCGTCCTCTTCGCTGTTGGCCTCGCCCTTGGCAGTCGCCCGTGACGCGCGTCCGCGAGGTTCGCGTCGACGTCCTCGAGATGCCGCTTCGCGTCCCTGTCGCGACTACCGACCATCGGTGGGCGACACGCCGCCTGGCGATCGTCCGGCTGATCGCCGAGGATGGGCTGGAGGGGATCGGCGAGGTGGCGGGCGGTGAGCCGGACGGGCTGCCCGCTCCGATCCCCAACGGGCTCGTGGGGCGGTTCGCCGGCCTCGACCTGGCCGACCCGGCCGAACTCGACGAGCGGCTGCGCGAGATCGAGCGAGTGCCGTCCATCGGTCGGGCCCTCCGGTCGGCGCTCGAGACCGCCGCGGTCGACCTCCTCGCCAGGGCGGCCGGCGTGTCCGTCGCCGCGTCCCTCGCGGCCGGCCCGTACTCCCGGGTCCCGCTGAACGGGCTGGTGGGGATCGACACACCGGAGGCCGCGGCACGAGCGGCCGTGACGCTCACTGAGGCCGGATTCACGTGCCTGAAGCTGAAGGGCGGCCGCGAGCAGCCGATGCTCCTCGCCGAGCGGGTCCGGGCCGTCCGTGCGGCCGTCGGTCCGGCGGTCCGGCTTCGGCTCGATGTCAACGGCACCTGGTCCGGGCTGACCGAGGCGATCACGGCGATCGAGGCGGTGGCCGGGTTCGATCTCGAGTACATCGAGCAGCCGCTTCCGCCCGAGCTGGGGCCCGGCACGCTCGCCACGCTCCGCTGCGCCGTCTCGGTCCCGCTCGCGGCCGATGAGTCGGTCACCGATCCGGAGGCTGCCCGTGCGCTCCTCGAGGCGGGTGCGGCCGACGTCCTCGTCGTCAAGCCGGCCCGTGTGGGGGGGATCCGGCAGGCTCGACGGATCGCCGACCTGGCTGCTGCCGCCGGGGTCCCGATCGTCGTCTCAACGCTCTTCGAGACCGGGATCGGGGTCGCCGCGGCACTCCACCTCGCGGCGACGCTCGGCGATGGCGGCAGGGAGCACGGCCTGGCGACGGTCGGCCTCCTCGCGTCAGACCTGCTCGCAGAGCCCCTATCGATCGTCGATGGCTCGATGACCCTCCCGTCCGGTCCCGGGCTGGGCGTTCGGCTCGATCCGGTCGCGGTCGAGACGTACCAGGCCCGATGAGCGGCCTCATTCGCGACTGGCTCGTCGAGTGGGCGGCGGCGCGTCCCGATGCCGAGGCGGTCGTCGACAGGGGGACGCGCTGGACGTACGCGCAGCTCGAGGCGGTGACCCGGCGGATCGCCGCGGCGCTCCACGCGGAGGCTCTCGGCGAGGGGTCGCGCGTCGCGACGCTCCTCGGCGACGGCGCGGTCACCGTCGCCGTCGTCCACGCCGTCCGGCGGCTTGGCGCCGTGCTCGTTCCGCTCAACCGCCGCGCCGCGCCTGCTGAGCTCGCCTTCCAGCTGGCCGCCGCCGAGGGAGCGGTCCTCGTTCACGATCCGGAGCGGGCCGGCCTGGCCCGGGCAGCCCTCGCCGACCGCCCGACCGTCCGGCTGCTCGGAATCGCGCAGCTGCTCGCCGGTACTGCCGACCAGTCGGCGGCCCTCGCGGCCTTCCGCGACGAGGTCGACCTGGAGGCGCCCGCGACGATCCTCTTCACCTCCGGGACGACCGGTCGCCCGAAGGGCGCCGTCCTGACGCACGGCTGCCACGTCGCGAGCGCGGATGCGTGGGCCGTCTTCCTCGAACCGCGGCGGAGCGATCGCTGGCTCGCCTGCCTGCCCCTCTTCCACGTCGCTGGCCTGGCGATGGTCGTGCGAGCGAGCCGGTGGGGCCTCCCGCTCGAGGTCCACGAACGGTTCGACCCGTCCGCGGTCGACCGCGCCGTCGAGGACGGAGTCAGCCACCTGTCGCTCGTCGGACCGACACTCGAGCGGCTCCTGGAGGTCCGCCCCGACCGACCGGTCCCGCCCACGCTGCGGGCGATGCTCCTGGGCGGCGGACCGATCCAGGCGGCGCTCGTGACACGCGCCTGCGATCGTGGTCTGCCGGTTGTCTCGACCTACGGCCTGACCGAGACGGCGTCGGGGGTCGCGGCGCTGGCGGCCGAGACGGCCGCGCAGCGCCCCGCGGCGGCGGGCCGGCCGCTGCCCGGCGTCGAGCTCCGGATCGCGGTCGACGGGCGGGCGGCCCGGCCGGACGAGGTCGGGGAGATCGTCGTCCGCGGGCCGATGGTCTTCGCCGGCTATGCTGGCCTGCCCGGCGAGACGGCCCGCGTCCTGCGCGACGGTTGGCTGCGCACCGGCGACCTCGGCGCGCGCGATGGCGACGGATACCTCACCGTCGTCGATCGCCGCGACGACCTGTTCGTGTCCGGCGGCGAGAACGTCTATCCGGCTGAGGTCGAGGCCGTCCTCCTGACCCACCCGGCCGTCGTCGAGGCGGCCGTCGTGGGGCGCCCGGATCCGCGCTGGGGCGCCGTCCCGGTCGCGGCGATCGTCCTGGGGCCGGGCGCCGTGGCGAGCGATCGTGTGCTGGCGGCTCACTGTCGGGCCCGGCTGGCGGGCTTCAAGGTCCCGGTGGCCTTCCACCGTCTGAGCGCCCTCCCGCCGACAGTGGGCGGCAAGCTCCTTCGGCGCGAGGTCCGCGCGCTGCTCACGGAGCGGTCGACGTGAGCGGGGCACCCGTCCGGTTCCTCGAGCGCGACGGGTGGGCCCTGGCCTACCGCCGGACGGGCGGCGGTCCCTCGCTCGTCCTCCTCCATGCGACGCTCTCCTCCTCTGCGCAGCTCCAGTCGCTGGCGGACCGCCTCGCCGCGTCGTTCACGGTCATCGCGGTCGATCGGCGGGGGAGCGGGGAGAGCCGCCCGCCCGGGGCGCCCCCGCCTGGACCGATCGACGTGGCCGTGCACGTCGACGACCTGGCCGCGATCCTTGCCGCCGAGCGGGTCGAGCCCATCCTCGCCGTGGGCCACAGCTACGGCGGCTGTCTCGCCCTCGAGTTCGCCGCCCGCCGGCCGGGGCTCATCACGGGCAGCTGGGTGTACGAACCCCCGTACGCGCCGATCGGCGGGCCGGCGGTCCGAGCCACCCTCGCCGACGTCGCCCGGCGGACGGCCGCGGCGGGTCGACGGGGCGGGCAGGGCGCAGCCGCCGAGGCCTTCCTGTCGGCCGTGGGCGGCGCCGGAGCCATACAGGGCCTCTCGCCGGCCGCCCGGCAGCGGATCCGGCTGGCAGGCTCGGCCGCCCTCGCCGATGCTGCCCTCCTTGGTCTCGAGCCCGACGGGCTCGAACGGATCCGGTGCCCGGTCGTCGTCGCGACGGGGACGGCGAGCCAGCCCGTCTACGCCGCTATCGCCGAGGCGCTCGTCGAGCGGGTGCCGGAAGCGGCCCGCGAGTGGATCGATGGCGCCGCCCACGGCGCGCCGCTCACCCACTCGGGGATCGTCGCCGCGGCGATCGAGGCGTTCGCTGCCCGAAGCGGCTGGACCGGGTTCGAACCGGCTCGTCTCGATCCGGATTCGGGGTCCAGCCGATGACCGGGAGCAACGACGCGCCGCCCGAGCGGATCCGGGAGATGTTCGACCGGATCGCCGACGTCCATCGGGCCAGGGACGCGCTGGCCTCCGGATTTCAAGGAGCCTCGCTGGCGGCGGCAGGCTCGATGCTCGGGAAGTTCGTCCGGCCGGCCGCCGGCCGTGTGCCCGTTCCATGAACGGGCGGTACCGATCCGACTGTCGGTCGACGCCCCCCGCCGCCCTCGCGATCTCACTCGCCCCCGGCCGTCGTGTCCAATCCACGGCCGTTAGCTCTGACACTCGCGGGCGCCCGACCCCGGTCAAGTCCCAGGACGCACGGTGTAACGGGCTTCAACCTCGCGTCGCGGATGATCAACTCGCGATGAAGAGCGCCGCGTGGACCGCTGCATGGTCGACGACGGCATCCATGGCGGCCACAGGCTCGGGCCCGAAGTAGCGGCGGCCGTCCTGCCACTCGTCGTCCAGCTCGGCCAGCTGGCCGGTCGCCTTCGGGCTCCGATCAGGGGCCCGCCTTCCCCGGGTCGCCTACTCGACCTTGATCGTCCTGCGATTCCTGGCGGGCGCGTGTGGTCGCTTCTGGTCCGTCTCCATCCGTCCGATCCAGAAGTCGACGATCGAACGGATCCCGAGGAGGTGCTCGCGGCCGGCATTCCGGAAGTGTCCGCTCGCCTCGGGCGGCGCGACGCGGCTCATCAGATCCCGGCCTCTCTCGCGCAGTCCGAACGTACGCTCGAGCCGGGCGAGGCGAGCCTCAAGTTCGGCCAGCCGTTCCTCGGCCGGGCCGGACTCGCCCATCGGCATACCGGCTGAAGGAACCGCCGTCCTCCGTCGGCGCGTCGTGGACCCCTGCGAGCCTCGGGCGGCTCGTCGCTCGTCAGTCATCATCGACCTCCTTCTGCACCGTTCTTTGTCCGGGTCGAGAATTCGATACGCAGGATCCCGTCCTCCATCTTCGCTCCGGTCGTCGGCGCGTCGACGAGCGCCCGAGGCAGGACGAGCGTTCGACGCCAGTTTCCGACCTGGAGCACCAGGTCGTCGCCGTCGCGCGAGAGGCCGACCTCCTCGCGGCTCGTGAAGGGCAGGGCGATCTCGAGGATGTGCCTCCCGCCCTCGGTTCGGATCCGGTACGGGCGTCCCCGATAGAAGAAGCTGCCGGGATCCTCGTCGCCGAAGAGGGCGCGGCCGATCTCCCGTAATCCGGCGGCGCCGACGACCTCCTGGTCGAAGAAGGGCACGGTCCGGACCGGAACGGGGGCGAAATCTTCGCGGACCCGGGGCAGGTCCCGCTGCTGTGCGTCACGGAGGCCCGCGAAGTAGCCATCGACCGCCGCCGGGAGGACGCGGTTGCACACGACAAGGTCACTCGGGTAGCCGAAGAGGTGGAAGTAGGTGAACGAGCGGCGGGCTTCGGCGATCGCGAGTTGCTCGAGCGCGAGGACCAGGCGGACCGACGATCGCTCGGGGTCGGCGAGCAGCCGATGGACGAGATCGAGACGGGTGAGCAGGCGCTCGGCGGCGGCGAAGACTTCATCGTGCGGAACCGGCACGCCGATCATCCGTTCGATGACGGGCCGGCCGAGCCGGCTCACCCGGCGGCCGATCGGAGCGATGCGGTCGACCCACCAGCGGCTGGCCTCGGGCAGGGAGAGCAGGCGGAGGGTCTCGCCGGTCGGGGCCGCGTCGACGACGATCAGGTCGTAGCGACCCGATTCCACGTGATCCGCGATCCAGAGCAGGTTGCCGAGTTCGTCCATCCCCGGCAGGACCGTCATCTCCTCGGCCATCACGGCATCGAGACCGCGCCAGCTGAACAGCTCGGCCATATAGGTCTGGATCGTCCGCCAGTACCGCCCGATGTTGAAATAGACGTCGGGTTCCTGTGCCCACAGGTTCGGGGCGATCTCGGACGGTTCCGGTCCGAGCCGGGTGTCGAACGCGTCGCCCAGGCTGTGGGCGATGTCCGTGGAGAGGACGATCGTGCGAGTGCCACGGTCCGCGCTCAGGAGCGCCGTCGCGGCCGCGACGCTCGTCTTGCCGACGCCGCCCTTGCCGGTGTACAGGAGGATCCGGGTCATCGGCGACACCCAATGCGAGCGGGGAACAGGTCGCCATGCTACGCCCGATCGCGATGGAACCTCCCTGTGCGAGCCGTCCGGCATCCGCTACGCTAGGCGTCTGGAGATGCTCGCCCGAAGTCCTCCTGTCCGACCTACAGGCCGACACGATCGCGGTCGCTGATCCCAGGCCGCCTGCTCCAGCGCCCAAAGGGCCGTTTGGGACGCGGCCGGCGGCGGTCTCCTCGCAGCGGGGCTCGCCTTCAACTCGCTCTTCGCGATCCTGCCCTCGATCCTCCTGGTCATCGGCGTGGTCGGTGTCTTCCTCGGTGACCCGGGCAGGCTGGCCGCACTGTCAGCCAACCTGTCGGCGACCTTTCCGCCCCTCACGAGCTTCTTCAAGGAGGCGCTGGCGGGCTTCGCGGACGGCGCGGTCACCTATTCCGTCGTTGGCGTGGTCGTCCTCGTCTGGGGCGCCAGTCGGTTCTACCAGTCACTCGACGATGCGATGGCCCGGATCTTCGAGAGCACACGCCGGCGTGATCCACTCCAACGCGGCGTGTTCGGCATCCTCTCCGTGCTCCTGCTCGGGGCAGGCGTCGGCGGTGTCATCGCCGCTTCGCACCTCGTCGCCAACCTCGCCGCCGATGGGATACCCGGCGTCGCCCTCGGCGCCTCGATCCTCAGCTCCACCATCGGCTCAGGGCTCGTCATCGTCACCGTGTTCAGTGGGGGATCGCGATCTTGTACCGCCTCGTTCCGACCACCGGCCGGAATGGCAGATGATCGGCCGGCCGGCGATCGTCGTCGGTACGTTCACCGCGATGTTCACGGTGCTCTTTGCGGCGCTCACCCCCCAGCTCGGGGGCTCCCTGCAGGTCTACGGTGCGTTCGTGGCCGTATTCGGCGCGATGATCTGGCTGTCATTCGTCAGTCAGGCGCTCCTGATCGGCGCCGCCTGGGTTCACCGCAGGGTGGTCCTGGACGACGCGCTCAAGGCGCGGAGAGTGGGAGCGGCGGGCGGGTTCATGTAACGACGGTTCATGTAACGACGGAGGACCCGCTCTGTCGCCCAGGTCGCAGCCCAGCCGAGCGGAAGATATCGACCCGGCAGGAACAACAGGCCCGCACCCGCGAGTTCTCTGGCCGCCGGATGGCGAACGGCGCTGCGGACCGCGGCTCGCACATCCCGTGGATGTCGCACGTCCCGCAGCAGGGCGGATCGGTCGTTTGCGACGCGCCGAGCCATGTCGCGGAGGGTCGCCGATCGAGCGGCCGCGAAGATCACGCCGCGAGTCTCGGGCAAGGTGGCGAGGCGGATGACCCGGCCGAACTTGGTCATGGATGGCATCCGATCATCCCACGGGGGCGGACCTGAATCTCGATTCTGGCGCGTTCGTGGCGTTGCGCGTCAGCGGTCGCTCGGGGTCGGCCGATCGGGCGTTGTGGTTGGATCGCCCCAACCGCTCTGAGGCCGACGAGCCTTGCGGACGTCATCGCCGAGATTCCCAAGGTCCTTGCGGGCTTCGTCGCCGGCGTTGCCGACGCGATCCTTGAGGTCTGCGCCGTCCACGCCGCGAGCGGCCTTCCTGATCCCGGTCTTGACCTCGCGGTAGGTTCGCTTCGCTTCGTCCATCGATCTGTCTCCTTGCGATTGCTCGCGGGCGACCATCACAGTTTGATGACGCCCACCAGGATGAGGATCACCACGACGATGACGATCACGCCGACGATCCCGACGCCACCGTTCCTGTAACCCATCTCGCCTCCCTCGTTTACTGCAGGCGCCTCATGACCGCGATCCCAGCGCGATCGGCAGCCCCTGTCCGGCACGATGGGGCGGGTGGTCCGCGGAAACAAGGATGGAAACACGGTGACGACCTCCTCGACGGATCGCTCCGCGCGACCGGTGCGACCGTCCCGATGTCGACGGTCAGCCGTTCCTCCGGACCCGCGCCAGGATCGCGCCGAGGATCGCCACGGCGATGAGGATCCCCGCCACGACCAACGGGGCCGGGTCCGAGACGGGCGTGACGCTGTTTCCGGCGGGCGAGGGCGACGCGGCTGGCTGCCCCGGGGGGCTGGCGATCGTCGCGGAAGAGACCGCGGCGAGCGGTGGCGTTCCACTCGAGGTCGGGTTCGCGGCCACTATCACCGTGTGGCTCGGCGCGGGTGTGGATGGCGGCGTCCGCGCAGGAGTCGCCAGCGGCGTCGCGCGCGGAGTCGGACCTGGGGTCGTCGCCACCACGACCGTGATCGTGCCCTTCATCTGCGAATCGGCGTGGATCTCGCAGAAGTAGTGGTACGTTCCTGCCACGGTGAACGTGAACGAATACGATCCACCGGCGGCCGTGAATCCGGAGTCCAGGGGTCCACCGGAAGGGTGGCCGACGTTGCTCCCATCGATGGTTCCCGACGTCACGGTGTGACCGTCGCCCGACATCGTCCAGACGACCGTGTCGCCCACGTGGATCGTCCTGGAGGGCGGCTTGAACTCGAAATTCACGGCCGCCACGGAGATGGAGGCTGCTGCGGCGCTGCCCGTCTCGAAAAGCGCGACGATGCCCAGCGCGACGATGCCCGACGAACGGGCACGATGCGACATGTCTCCTCCGGACCCTGCTCTCGCAGTGGATACGTCCATCCGCACAACGGTGGATCTCTGAAACCGGGCGCGGGTCGGCGTACGTATCACCGGGAGACATGATCCGGGTCCGGCATGCGGTGACAGGCTCGGGTCGCCACGGAGGAGGAATCTCATGCGCGTGCCCCTGACCCTGATCGCGGGGATTCTCGCTCTCGCCGCGGCTCCGGCGATCGTCCTTGCTGCCAACCCATTGACTCCGGCGTTCGGCGGTCCGCTCACCGGTGCCCAGGAGGTGCCCGCCGTCGCGACGGCGGGCACCGGGGATGGGACCGCGGTCATCAGCTCTGACGGATCGACGATCACGTACTACGTCACGTACAGCGGCCTCTCCGGGCCGGCAGTCGCGGCCCACATCCACACCGGCGCGGCCGGCGTCGCCGGCGGCGTGATCCTGCCGCTCGCCGTGAGCGCGAGCCCCATGGTCGGGACACTGACCGCAGCGAACTTCATGCCGTCCGGCGCGATCACGACATTCGCCCAGGCGGTCGCCGCGATCCAGGCCGGGAACACGTACTTCAACATCCACACCGCCGCCCATCCGGGTGGCGAGATCCGCGGCCAGATCGTCGCCAAGGGCAATGCGAGCTTTGCCGCGCTCGCCGGTTTCCAGGAGGTGCCCGCCGTCGCCACGTCGGCGACCGGCAGCGGCTGGGCCCTCATCAGCTCCGACGGATCGACGATCACGTACTACGTCACGTACAGCGGCCTCTCCGGGCCGGCAGTCGCGGCCCACATCCACACCGGCGCGGCCGGCGTCGCCGGCGGCGTGATCCTGCCGCTCGCCGTGAGCGCGAGCCCCATGGTCGGGACACTGACCGCAGCGAACTTCATGCCGTCCGGCGCGATCACGACATTCGCCCAGGCGGTCGCCGCGATCCAGGCCGGGAACACGTACTTCAACATCCACACCGCCGCCCATCCGGGGGGCGAGATCCGCGGCCAGATCGGTGTCACCGTCGCGGCTCCGGCTCCGACCTCGACTCCGACCTCGACTCCGACCGCGACCTCGACCGCGTCACCCACTGCCGGCGCGACCGCGCCACCCACCTCGACCCGACCTGTCGGGCCCGCATCGGGCGGTTCGGCCCTGCCGCTGGTCATCGGGATCCTGGTCTTCCTCGCGTTCGTGCCAGTCGCCAGCCGCCGTTTCGCTCAGCGCGGCCGTCGGTAGGGCGCTCGGCTCCGGTTCCATCGGCCCGCCGTGGTACGTCGCGGCTCGCCGTTCGTGACAGCTGACCCCCAGGCGGGCGCTCGTCACCGACTCCCCACGCGGCGCTGGCAGACCTGAGCGTGGATCGAGCCGGGCCGGCGCGTGGATCCTGCCAGATGCCCGGGTGAAGACCAGCGGTCACCAACATGCAGACCAACGCCCGCCTGATGGCCATCTGCCGGAACCTGGGACGGCGGGCTCGATCCGATGGGATTCTCGGCGACGACGTGTCCGGGGGTCACGGCCAGGGGCGATCCGGCGCGCGTTGCATCGGGCGGGCCATCGACCGGTCCGCCCGACCGTCCCCGTCCTCAGCTTGCGGTGGGGGCAAGGCGCCGGATCTGGACGGGGTGAACCGTACTGACGCGGGGACAGGTTCATCCGAGGTACCCTCCTCGCGCCTGTCTCGTTCGGCGGCCCTGCCCAACCCCGTCGATCGAGGCGCACGATGGCGGACCGGACTGCCCGACGGTACGCACTGGGCAGAGCCGGATCGGGGCAGAGCCGGATCGGGGTGGGCGCCAGAGCGGAGGTCGGGATGGTCGAGGACGTCCTGCCGGCGACGATCGATGCGGCCGTGATCGGAGCCGGGCACGCCGGGCTGATCGTGAGCGCACTGTTGCGGCAGGCCGGTCGCGATCACGTCGTCCTGGATCGGCGGCCCCGAGTAGGCGGCGGCTGGCAGGACCGCTGGGACGACTTCTGCTTCGTGACGCCGAACGCGTGCATGGCGATGCCCGGGTACGGCTACGACGGGCCCGATCCGGACGGGTTCATGCCACGCGACGAGATCGTGGCGCGTCTCGCCCGCTACGCTGAGGTCATCGCCGCGCCCGTATTCAGCGGGACGGACGTACGCTCCCTGTCCGCGGGCGACGCAGGCGCTGGATTCCGCCTCGAGACGTCGCGGGGGACCGTGGCGGCGAGCGGCGTCATCGTCGCGGCCGGCGGCTATCACGTCCCGAAGGTGCCGCCCATCGCGGCCGACCTGGCGCCTCGAGTAAGCCAGCTCCACAGCCATGACTACCGCAGCGAGGCGTCGCTGCCGCCCGGCGGTGTCCTCGTCGTCGGGTCCGGTCAGTCCGGCGTCCAGATCGCCGAGGAACTCCATTCGGTCGGCCGGCCGGTCACCCTGGCCGTCGGGCACTGCGGTCGACTACCGCGGCGCTACCGGGGCCGGGACATCTTCGGTTGGCTGGCGGACGTCGTGTCCCGCGGGCCAGAACTCGGCATGGCCCTGCCGACGGTCGCCGAGCTGCCCGACCCGCGCCTTCGGTTCGCCGGTAATCCGCATCTGTCCGGGCATGGCGGAGGGCACGACACGAACCTGCGCCAGTTCGCCGCCGACGGGATCCGCCTCGTCGGCCGCGTCGAGGGCGGGGCGGGGGAGGTCCTCCGCTTCGCGCCCGATCTCGCCGCCAACCTCCAGTTCGCCGACACGTTCTTCGACCAGCGTTTCCGACCGCTCCTCGACGCGTTCATCGAGCGCGCGGACCTCGATGCGCCGGCCGACGACCGAACGGTGGTCAAGTTCGAGCCGCCCGAGGTGACCGAGCTCGACCTGGCCGCCGAGGGCATCTCGACGATCATCTGGACGAGCGGCTATCGGCCCGACTTCGGCTGGATCCACCTGCCGATCCTCGACGAACAGGGTATGCCCAGGCAGGACCGTGGTGTGAGCGAGGTGCCCGGCCTCGCCTTCGTCGGTCTGCCCTGGCAGCGCGACCAGGCTTCGGCCACCTTCCTGGGGGTCGTGCGCGACGCGGAGTATGTCGCCAGCCGCTGGTGAGGCTGAGCCGGTCCTGTGCGGGCTATCCGGCATCCGCTACGCTGGGCGCCCTGAAGACGGGAGGCCTCGGTGGTTTGCGCGAGCTGCGGGACGGAGAACAAGCCGGGGCGTAGGTTCTGTGCGCAGTGTGCCTCTCCGCTCGCCGCGCCGTGCTCACGCTGCGGGGCCGCCAATGACCCGGGCGATCGGTTCTGCGGGCAGTGCGCCTCGCCGCTCGAGGCCGAACCGACGACGCGATCGGCGCCGGTCCAGGCGGCCACGACGTCTCCCCCGGTCGCCGAGCGTCGACTCGTGTCTGTGCTTTTCGCCGATCTCGTCGGCTTCACGGCGATCGCTGATGGCCGTGATGCGGAGGAGACGCGTGAGCTGCTGGGACGCTACTTCGAGCTCGCGCGCGACGTCGTCGAGCGCTACGGCGGGGTGATCGAAAAGTTCATCGGCGACGCCGTCATGGCCGTCTGGGGAGCGCCAGTCGCCCGTGAGGACGACGCCGAGCGCGCCGTGCGCGCGGGCCTCGAGCTCGTCGCGGCCATTCCGACGATCGAGACGCAGCTGCGGGCGAGGGCCGGGGTCCTCACCGGCGAGGCGGCGGTGACGCTCGGTGCCGCGGGGCAGGGGATGGTGGCGGGTGACCTGGTGAACACGGCGTCGCGACTCCAGTCCGCCGCGCCGCCCGGCGCCGTGTTCGTCGGTGAGGCGACGCAGCGCGCAGCCTCCAACGCCATCGCCTTCGAGCAGGCAGGCGACCAGCTCCTCAAGGGCAAGACCGCCCCCGTCCCGGCGTGGCGCGCGCTGCACGTCGTGGCCCGCGTCGGCGGGGCCGGCCGGAGCGAGGGGTTCGAGGCCCCGTTCGTCGGCCGCGAGCGGGAGCTGCGCCTCCTCAAGGACGCCGTCGGGACGACGGGCGAGGACGGTCGCGCGCGGCTGATCTCGATCGTCGGCGTGGGCGGGATCGGCAAGAGCCGGCTCATCTGGGAGCTCGAGAAGTACCTCGACGGCGTCGTCGAATCTGTCTACTGGCACCAGGGCCGCTCGCCAGCGTACGGAGACGGGATCGCCTTCTGGGCGCTCGGCGAAATGGTGCGACGCCGGGCCCGGATCGCGGAGGCGGACGATGCGGCCACGACCGCGGCGAAGGTCGACGAGGCGGTCATCGAGTGGGTGACGAGCGAGGACGACCGCGGCTGGGTGCGGCAGCGGCTGCGGAGCCTGCTCGGCCTCGAGGAGCCTCCGGCAGCGGCACAGCGCGAGGAGATGTTCGCCGCCTGGCGCCGTTTCTTCGAGGGGATCGCAGAGCGGGGCACGACGATCCTCGTCTTCGAGGACCTGCAATGGGCGGATCCTGGCCTCCTCGACTTCGTCGAGTCGATGATCCAGTGGAGCAGAAACCATCGTCTGCTTGTCATCACGCTCGCCCGGCCGGAGCTGCTCGAGCGGCGGCCCACATGGGGCGCCGGCCAGCGGGCATTCACCTCCCTCCGCCTCGACCCGCTCCCGGACGCCGATGTGCGCATCCTGATCCGCGGGATGGCCTCAGGACTATCCGATGAGATCGTCGACCGGATCGTGGCCCGGGCCGAGGGGATCCCGCTCTACGCCGTCGAGACGTTCCGGATGCTCGTCGATCGCGGCGCTCTCGCCCCGACGGCGGAGGGGCGGATGGTCGCGGCGGGGACTGGCGTCGCACTCGACGTGCCTGAGTCGCTCCACGCGCTGATCGCCTCTCGCCTCGACGCCCTCGACCCGGCCGATCGCGCGCTCGTCCAGGATGCGTCTGTCCTGGGTCAGACCTTCACGCTCGATTCGCTGGCCGCGGTCGTCGACCAGCGCCCCGGAGAGCTCGAAGTCCAGCTTCGCGGCCTCGTCCGGCGCGAGATCCTTATCCTGGATCTCGACCCACGATCGCCCGAGCGCGGCCAGTACGGCTTCGTCCAGTCGCTCATCCGCGAGGTCGCCTATACGACGCTGGCGCGACGGGAACGACGGTCCAAGCACCTGGCGGTCGCGCGGTTCTTCGAGGCGCTCGGGGACGAGGAGCTGTCCGGTGTCCTCGCCACCCACTACGTCGAGGCGCACGCCGCCAGCACGCCGGGCCCGGAGGCCGACGCTCTGGCGGCTCAAGCCCGGATCGCGCTCCGCGGCGCGGCCGAGCGTGCGCTCGCGCTCCACTCGCCCGACCTCGCCCTCGGCTACCTTGAGCGAGCCCTCGCAGTGACCCAGGACACCGCCGAGTCCGCACGCCTCCACGACGAGGCTGCCCGGGCGGGTTATCAGGCGAACCGGATGTCGGCGTCTGAGGACCATGCGCGGGCGGCGATCGCCGCGTTTGAGGCGTCGGGCGACCCGGCTGGCGCCGCTCGCGCAGCGGCGATGCTCGGCGTCCTCCTGATGTTCGCCTCGAGGATCGAGGAAGCCTCCGGGGTCCTCGCGCAGGCGCTCGGGGCGCTTCCCGAGGGAGACGCGAGCCCCGAGGCCGTGATCATGCTCGCCCAGCTCGGACGGGCGGCCATGTTCGCCAGCCGCCCCGACGAAGCGGTCGCCTGGCTCGAACGCGGCCTCGCGGCGGCGCCGCGGATCGACGACGTCGCCGGGATCGCCGACATGTTGATCACGCGGGCCTGGGCGGTCCAGACGATGGGTCGCTGGCGCGAGTCGGTGGCGATCCTGCAGGGTGCGCTCGAGATGTCCGTTGAGCACGGTCTGCTCGAGAGCCAGCAGCGAGCGCGGAACAATCTCGCCACGTTCTTCATCACCTACGGTCCGCGGCGCGCGCTCGAGATCGGTCGCCCGGGGCTCGAGATGGCTGAACGACTCGGCCATTCGGGGTGGGCCGCGAAGTTCGGCTTCCTCGCGATCCCTGCGTTTCTCGCGGGCGAGTGGGAATGGGCGGAGGCCCGGATCGATGAGCATTTCCGTGACGATCTCGGCAACCTGACGTGGACGCCGCTCGCCGCGGCGAAGATCTCCCTCGCGATCTGGCGAGGCGACGATCGCGCGGCGGAGACCGTGCTTGCCGAACTAGGTCGTCGCGTCGAGCGTGGGACTGCGCAGGACCGATTCGCAGCCCGCGGCGCCGAGGCCGAATGGGCGCTCGCCCACGAGACGCCCGATCGAACGTGGGAGGCTGCCATGGCACTCGTCGCGGTCGGACAGGAGCTCGGTGACGCGATCGACGGATGGATCGCGGCCGGGCGCGCGGCCGCCCTTGCGACGAATGCCGAGCGCTTGCGCCAGACGATCGTCGGGCTCGAAGCCGGCCCGCCCGGGCTCGACTTCACGATCGCACATCGAACGCTCTACCGGGGCGCGCTTGAGGCGCTCGACGGCAACGTCCCAGCGGCGTCGACCGCCTTTCGAGAGGCGGCTGACGTTCTGCGACGGACAGGCAGCATCTGGTCGCTCGCGCTCGCCCGTCTCGTCGAGCTCGCGGTGCTGCGGCCACCGAACGAGGAGCGTGACGCAGCCCTCGGCGAGGCCCGCGAGATCGGCGAGCGACTCGGCGCGCACGCGTTCCTGGAGATGCTCGATCGGTTCCCGGGTGCGGCGGTGCCGACTGCCGGCACGGGCACCGGTACCGCCTCGACGCGTCCGGTACTCGAGGCTGGCTAGGCGTGCCCGCGGTCATGGTCGCACCGCTCGAGGAAGACGAATGGCCATCGCAGGCCACGGTGCCCACCTCGGGAGGCTCCGTCCCTCAGCGCCTGGCCCAGTAGTCGTCGCTCGACTTGCTGGCCGCCAGCGCGGCCGGGGTCTCGAAGCCGGGAGCCATGGAGGCCGCGTCGCCGGCGAGGACCTCGTGGTGTTCGATGTTGAGGAGCCGCAGCCAACTCTGCTGGCCCATCGTGAGCGCGATGAAGTAGCCCAATTCGACGAGCTCGGGCTCGCTGAAGTGTCGGCGCAGCCGGTCCCAGAACGCGTCGTCGGGATCCAGGCGCCAGGTGATCGCCTCGGCGTACGCCAGCGCGGCCTTCTGCCGCTCGTCGTAGACGCCCGAAGTCTCGAAATTGAGCAGCTCGTCGTACTTTCCCTCGCTCAGTCCCTGCGCCGAGGCCTGGACCGAGCGCTGGTTGCCGCAGTATTCGCACTTCACCGTGCGCGACACGTAGACCCGGCAGAGCTCCTTGATCGTGTGGTCGCAGACGCCCTCGCGGAACACCGCCTGCCAGGAGTTCGCGAACGACCAGAACACGGCGGGGACGTGGGCCCGGACGGACTGGCTCTCCGGCCGCGGCGTGCCGAACCGGGCACACCGCTCCAGTTCGGCGCGCATGTCCCCGTCCACGGACTCCGGCCCGACATAGCTGATCCGCTGTCTCTCTGCCAACGCGGCCTCCTCTATCGGCGCTCGCGGCCGATCATTCCGGGCCCGCATAGGCACCGGCCGTCTGCGGGAACATGGCCTTGATGATCTTGAAGGCAGAGACGTCCACCGTGGCATCCATGTGGAGGTACACGGACGCGTCACGGAGGTACTTCTCGATCCCCACATCGAGCATCGACCCGTGGCCGCCGTGCAGCTCCATGGCCTGACGGCATACCTCGAACACCTCTTCCGAGGCGAACACCTTCACCATGTTGCACAGCTTGTCGGCGTCCGCCGCGTTCCGGTCCACCGCCCGGGCCGCGTGGCGGACGAACGCGCTGACCGCGTCGAGCTTGATGGCCATCTTGGCCAATCTCAGCGCGACCGCCTGGTGCTTGATGAGGACGCGGCCGCCCTGGACATGCTGCTGCACGAAGGTGGCCGTGTCCTCGAAGGCGGCGATCCCGGTGCCGAGGTTCTTGGCGGCCTGGAGGATCTTGCCGGGGCGGAAGTAGACCCCCGCCTTGCCGAGGGCGTCATCGCGCACCAGGAGATGGTCTTCGGGTACCCGGCAGTCCTCGAAGACGATCTCGCCGTTGTTCATGTAGCGGCCGCCGATCGTCTCGTTGCAGCGGGTGACGGTCAGCCCCGGCGAATCGCGTGGGACGAGGAAGCTGCTCGTGCCCTGGAGCATCCCGAGCGCGGGATTCGTATTCGCATAAACGACGTACAGCGAGGCGTCGTACCCGTTGCTGATGTACTGCTTCCGACCGTTGATCGTCCAGTGACCGTGCGCGAACGTGGCCTGCGTGTCCATGTTCGCCTCGGGGACGTTGTACGGCAGCCAGCGGTCCGACGCGCCCTTCGGTTCGGTCAGGCAATGGGCCATGAGGAACGACGGATCCGCCATGTAGCGGGCGAACCAGCGCGCCTGAAGGTGTTCGGGAGCAACGTTCCGCAGCAGCACGGACACCTTCCAGCCCTGGGCGAGCTTGTCGGCGAGGCCGGCATCCCCGCGGCCGAGCTCGGTGCCGATGAGTGCGAACGTCTGCGCCTCCGTACCCGGGTCCAGCTCCACCCCACCGTACGCGCCGGGCACTCCGAGACCTCGCAGGCCGGCGGCGTCGGCCTCCTCGAGGATGTTCGGCGGCAGGCGTTCGTCCGGCTCGAAGAGCCATTCACGCTGGCGGTTGGCCCGGATGAACGGGATGACCACCCGGTCGACGTACTCGCGCGTCGTCTGCTGCATGAGCCGCTGCTCGGCGGAGAGCTCGAGTTGGTCCATCGTCATGGTCATGTCCGATCCTCCGGAACTACCTGCCGATCGATCATGAGCGCAGGCGCTCGCTCATCCAGTCGGCCATCGCCGGCCGGTACTTGTACGTGATGTTGTTGCAGACGTGGTTGCCGTCCGGGTACATGAGCAGCGTCGCGTTGGGCGCCTCGCGAGCGATCCGCTCGGCCTGCTCCGGCGGGAAGAGCCGGTCCCTGGCGCCGTGGATCACGAGAAGTGGCTGATCGACGTTCGCGAGCACGCCATGGAGCGCGAGGGTTTTCGATCGCTCGAACGCCTCCGCCTCGTCCTTCGACTTCGTGTAGAAGACGTAGCCGCCCCGGGTGAGCGCATTGAGGGCGGCCCAGCACTCGGACAGGTCGTACGGGCCGGCGAGCGCGACGAGGGCCCGGACCCGCTTCTCGCGAGCGGCCGCGAGCGGGCCGTAGATGCCGCCCATGCTGATCCCCATGAGCCCGACCCGCCCGGCGTCGACATCCGAGCGGGCGGCGAGCGTGTCGATGATCGGCCGGACGACACTCGACCAGTCGGCCCGGATCGGGAAGCGCGGCGCGCTCTCGCCCTGGCCCGGACCGTCCACCGTGAGGGTCGCCATCCCGCGCTGGAGGAAGTCCTGTTCCATCGCGAAGAGTTCCTCCTTCACCGAGTCGAGGCCGGGGACGAGGAGCACGACCGGCGGACGGGTGACGTCCCGCGGTCGGCGCAGGTTGCCCGGGATCGTCGTGCCCTCGAACGGGATCTCGAGGCGTTCGCCGGGCGGATCGAGGTGGGGGAGTGCGCGGGCATACATCGCGCCGACGAGGGCGCCCATCGCGAGGTGCAGGTCGAGGTCCTCGAACCAGAGGAACTTCCCGAGGTGGTAGGACCAGGCGGCCCGCTGGAACGCCTCGGTCGCGCTCACCGTGTGACCGCGGGCGGCCGCCTCCTCGGCGAGCTCTCGGTGCATGTCGCCGACGGCCTTCCAGTTCGGCGCCCAGTCTGCCCACTCGATGGTGGCGGCCTGGACCCGTTCGAAGTCGTTGACGTCGATCCCATTCGCCACGAAGCGCGGCTTCCAGTGGGAGACGGCGAGCTGGACCCGGTTCGCTGGTTCAGTGGCCACGGACGGACTCCTTCGGGTTGGTCGGCACGGCGCGCGACCGGTTCACGGCAGGCCGCCCTCGAGCCGACCCGCGAGATCGGCGAGGAACGCGGCCGCCTGCGCTCCGTCGACAACCCGGTGATCGACCGACAGCGTGAGCGTCACGGTCGGAGCGATCACCACCGCGCCGTCGCGCGCCACGACGAGATCGCGGACGCGGCCCACCGCGAGGATCGCCGCCTCCGGCGGATTCACGATGGCGGTGAAGCGATCGACGCTCTGCGGGCCGAGATTGGAGATCGTGAAGACCGCGCCGACGAGCGCCTCCACCGGGAGCTTCCCGGCACGGGCACCATCCTGCAGGGCCACCCGTTCGCGCGAGATCGCCGCGAGCTCCTTCGCGCCGGCATCGCGGAGCACCGGCACGAGCAACCCGTCGTCCAGCGCGACTGCGATCCCGATGTGGATGCCGTCCGGCGGGATCAGCCCCTCCGGGTCGTAGCGCATCGCGAGCCGCGGGTGATCAGCCAGCGACCGGGCGACGGCCCAGATGAGCACGTCCGCAAAGGAGACGCCGGCCGTGGTCCGGGCGGCTGCCGCGGCCGTCATATCCACGTCGCGCGACACGGAGAACTGGGGCACGTCGCGGAACGACTGGGTCATCCGCTCGGCGATCGCCCGGCGCATCCGCGACAGCGGGGCGCGGACGGCGGCGCCGCCTGGTGCGACCGGCCCTTCTCCCGGGCCCCCCGCGGCATGGACGGTCTCGACATCCTCGACGGAGATTCGACCGCCCCTGGCCGGACGGACCCGCGCGAGATCCACGCCGAGCTCCGCGGCCCGCTTGCGGGCCGCCGGACTGGCGATGACTCGCTCGTCCTCGAGCCGGGGCGCAGTCGGAGCGGGTGGCGGTGCCTCGACCGCGGCTGGTCGCTCCAGCTCCACGGGCGTCGACGGGACGGTGAACGGCTCGTCGGCGGTGGTGGTGATGAGGGCGATGACCTCCGTGACCGGAACGGTGTCCCCGGCGGCCGCGAGCAGCCGGCGAACGTACCCGGCGACCGGAGATTCGACCTCCATCGTGGCCTTGTCCGTCTCGACCTCGAAGAGGACCTCGCCGGCCTCCACGCGATCGCCTTCCTGCTTCAGCCACGCCACGAGCGTTCCCTCGTCCATGGTCAGGCCGAGTTTCGGCAGGATGACCGGGGTCACGCTCACCCGACGAGCTCCTTCGCGACGCGGACGATGTCCTCGACCTGGGGGATGACGCCGCGCTCGAGATGCGCCGCGTACGGGATCGGCGTCTCCACGCCGGCGAGGCGGCGCGGCGGGGCGTCGAGATCGTCGAAGGCCTCCTCGGCGACGAGCGCGGCGATCTCGCCGCCATAGCCGCCGCGCTTGATGGCCTCGTGGACGACGAGCAGTCGCCGTGTCTTGCGCACGCTCGCGAGGATCGTCTCCCGGTCGAGGGGCACGAGGGAGCGCAGGTCGACGATCTCCGCTTCCACGCCTTCGTCGGCGAGCTTCGCCGCGGCCTCGAGCGCGAACAGCACCTCGCGCGACCAGGTCACGATCGTGAGATCGCTCCCCACCCGCTTTACGTCGGCCTTGCCGAGCGGGACGACGTACTCGCCCTGCGGG
Organism: Chloroflexota bacterium; assembly: GCA_015478725.1. NCBI lineage: Bacteria > Bacillati > Chloroflexota > Chloroflexota bacterium. The sequence continues at coordinate 44,630 of JADMIG010000018.1, forward strand.
ACCGGTCCCTTCGTGCGGTAGAGGAGCTTGTGCTCGATGAACATGACCGGGTCGTCGTCCCGGATCGCGGCGGTGAGGAGGCCCTTCGCGTCGCCGGGCGTCGCCGGCATGACGACCTTCAGGCCCGCGACGTGGGTGAACCACGCTTCGAGCGACTTCGAGTGCTGGGCGGCATTGCCGCGGCCCGAGCCGCCCTGGGTCCGCACGACGAGCGGCACCCGCGCCTGTCCACCGAACATGAAGCGGTTCTGCGCCGCCTGGTTCACGATCTGATCGATCGCCAAGCCAGAGAAGTCGATATACATGAGCTCGACGATCGGCCGCAGGCCGGTGAGTGCCGCGCCCACGCCCGCGCCGACGATCCCGATCTCGCTGATCGGCGTCTGGCGGATCCGCTCCGGGCCGAACTCCGCGAGCAGGCCCGCCGTCACCTGGAACGCGCCGCCATGCTCGGCGATGTCCTCACCCATCACGAGGACCCGCGGGTCGCGCTGCATCTCGAGCCGGAGCGCGTCGCGGAGCGCCTCGGCGTAGAACTGCTCGATCGTCCCGCCGGGAGCCCCGGCGGGGGCCGTCTCAGTAGCTGGCATAAATCTCCTCCGGCGTGATCGGCGAGGCGAGCGGGCCGGTCTCGGCCCAGGCGATCGCGGCCTCGGTCGCTTCGTCCACCTCGCGGTCGACGGCGTCGATCTCCGCCTCGCTCGCCAGGCCGTCCGAGATGAGCCAGGCGCGGGCGTTGACGATCGGGTCGAACGTCGTCCGCCAGGTCTCGATCTCCTCCTTCGTCCGGTACTGCTGCGGATCGCCGTAGTAGTGGCCCTCGTGGCGGTAGGACTCGGCGACGATCAGGGTCGGTCCGCCTCCCGCCCGGGCCCGGGCGATCGCCTCGCCGGCGACCGCGTGGACGAGCCGGACGTCCCGACCGTCCACGTTGACTCCGGGCATCCCGTAGCCGATCGCCCGCGAGGCGATGTCGTCGGTGGCGAAGGCCCTGCCTGCCGGGAGGCTCTCCGCGTACTGGTTGTTCTCGCAGACGTAGATGACCGGCAGCTTCCAGATCGCGGCGAGGTTGAGCGACTCGTGGAACGTGCCCTGGTTGGCGCCCCCGTCGCCGAAGAACGAGACGGCGACCTGGTCCGTGCCGAGCTGCCGGGCGGTGAGGGCCGCGCCGGTCGCGATCGGGATCCCGCCGCCGACGATCCCGTTCGCCCCGAGGTTGCCCTTCGAGGTGTCGGCGATGTGCATCGAGCCGCCCCGGCCGCGGCAGTAGCCGGTCTCACGCCCGAGGAGCTCCGCGAACATCTTCCCGAGATCGGCCCGCTTGGCGATGCAGTGGCCGTGGCCCCGATGGGTCGAGGTGATCCAGTCGTCATCGCGAAGGTGGGCGCAGACACCCGCGGCGATGGCCTCCTCGCCGGCGTAGCTGTGGATCGTGCCCCAGATCTTGTTCTCACCGAAGAGGGTGGCCGAGCGCTGCTCGAAGCGGCGGATCGTCCGCATCACCCGGTAGAGGTCGAGCGCGGTCGCCCGGTCGATGGTCATCGGGTCCTCCTCATGGGGCCACCATCACCCGGATCGCGCCGTCGCGGCGCTCGGTGAACGTCGCCCATGCGTCGTTGAACTGGTCGAGGGGAAAGTGGTGGGTGGTGAGACCGGCCACGTCGATCGCGCCCGACGCGAGGAGGGCAAGGGCTCGGCCGGAGACACCTTTCGGGTTGGCCACGGAGCCGAGGACGTCGAGGTGGCCGCGAACGATCGTCGAGAGGTCGATGGACGGGAAGTCCACCCCCTGGCCGGTCGCCCCGCCGAGGACCACACGCCCGCCGCGACGGGCCGCCGCGATCGCCAGCCTGGCCGCCTCGGAGGTGCCGGCGAACTCCACGACGACGTCGGCGGTCCCGGCGAGGGCACCGGCATCGCGCTCGTCGACGACCGTGTCGGCGAACCGGGTGGCCCGGGCCAGGCGCTCGCCGCGACCGACCAGGGTCACCTGCCCGGCGCCAGTCGCCCGGGCGAGCTGCGCGGCGCACAGCCCGATCGCCCCGCATCCGACGACGACGACGGACTCTCCGGCGAGGAGGCGGGCCCGCTCGATCGCCCAGAGGGCGACCCCGAGGTTGTCCGTCCATGCCCCGTCGGCCGTGCTGACCGCGTCGGGCAACGGGTGGAGCGCGGCCACCGGCACACTGGCGTACTCGGCCAGGCCGCCGGCGATCGTGAACCCGACGTGGGCGTGCCCCATCTCCGTCCGGCCGTAGTTGCGGCAGAGGTTGTAGAGCCCCTCCCGGCAGCGATCGCAGACCCCGCAGCCGACGTGGACCTCCACTCCCACCCGGGTCCCGGCTGGCGGGCCGATCGTCGCCGGCCCGAGCGCGGCGATCGTGCCGGCGAACTCGTGGCCCGGCACATGGGGGAACGTCGTGCCGGCGAACGTCCCGGCGAGGATCTTGCGATCCGTCGCGCACACCATCGCAGCCTCGACCCGGACGAGGGCGTGGCCCGCGCCGGGCTCGGGCATGCGGATCTCGTCGAGGGCGAATCGCTCGGGCGCCTCGAAGACGACGGCGCGCATCCGCGAGGGAAGGCTCATGCGCCCGCGCTCATGGCCGGATCGGCGGGTCGGCAGCGGGTGGTCACGGCTCGACGATCACCTTGAGTGCGCCGTCGACGCGCTCGTTGAAGACCCGCAGCGCCTCGCGGAACTCGGACAGCGGGAAGTGGTGGGTGATGAGCCGGCCGGCCGGGATCCGCCCGTCGGCCATGAGCGGGATCACGGACTCCATCGTGTTGCGGTTGGCCCGGACTCCGTAGAGGTCGATCTCCTCGAGGACGATCTTCTGGAAGTCGACCTGGGTCGGCTCCTTCGGGATCCCCGTGAGGGCGACCCGGCCGCCCTTGCGGACCATCCCGATCGCCTGGCCGACCGAGTCCCTGGAGCCGGCCGAGTCCAGCGCGACGTCCACGCCCATCCCGCCGGACCAGTCGCGGACCTGTGCCACGGGGTCGCCGTCGTGGTAGTCGACCGTCTCGAAGCCGAGCGTGCGAGCGCGTTCGAGGCGCTTCCCACCGCCGATGACGATGACCCGCGCCGCCCCGAGGACCCGGGCGCACATCGCGACGAGCAGGCCCATCCCGCCCGAGCCCACGGAGGCGACGAGATCGCCGGGCTCGATCCCGGGACGGCGGACCGAGTGGAGGGCGATCGAGGCGGTGTCGCACAGGGCGGCCGTGTCGAACGCCATCGCGTCCGGGATCCGGAAGACGCTCTTGATCGTGTGGACGACGTACTCGGCGTACGCTCCCTGCGTGTAGTGGCCGTACTGGCGATGACCCAGGTCCTCGCGCCCGTAGTTGAAGCACAGGTTGTAGCGGCCGATGCGGCACATCCGGCAGTAACCGCAGCCGGAGTGGGAGGTCCCCGCGACGCGCGTACCCACGATGAAGCCGTTCTGCTCGGCGATCGGCCCGGCTGCCACGACCTCGCCGGACCATTCGTGGCCGGGAATGAACGGATAGGCCCGCGGCCAGCGGCCGGGGAAGCCACCCTCGATGATCTCGGCGTCCGTGCCGCAGATCGCGATGGCCCGAACCCGGCAGACGACCTCGTTGGCGGCCGGCTCCGGCCGGGGGACCTCGCGGATCTCGAAGGCATGGGGAGCGGTGAGGACGAGCGCTTCCATGTCTACTCCTCCACGAATGCGGCGACGCGGCAGATGCAGCCCTCGCCGCCCTGCCAGCGCCACGGGAAGGCGCCCATGGTCACGCGCCTGCCGGCGACCTCGGCAAGCTCGCCACCGAGGTTCTCGAGCATCGAGACGTCGTGCCGCGCTGTCGCGTAGTGGATGTACTCGAAATCCTTCTCGGGCAGCGTCGCCTCGATCGGCCGGCCGGTCATCGCCTCGTATTCGGCGACGAGGTCCGGGCGCATCAGGCGGACGCGCGTGTGCAGGGAGTGGTCGATCGACGCGAGATCGGCGCCGATCCACTTGATGCCCTTGCCGATGAGGAAATCGATCACCTCGGGCTGAGGGCCCGGATGGCGGTCGAAATAGGTCACGTCGTCGCGGGTCGGCTGCGTCCAGTTGAAGCGGTCCCAGCCGGTGTACAGGACGACGATGTCGCCCTCGCGGATCGACTCGCCCGGCGGGAGGTGGGCCTCGATGTCGGCCAGGCTGTAGGAGCTCCAGGGCCGGGTGATCGGCCGGAGATCGATCACGAGGCCCGTTCCGTAGAGCTCGTCAAGCCCGATCCGGCCGAGGTCCCGGCCGGTTTCGCAGTAGTGGCTCGGCGCGTCGATGTGGGTGCCGGTATGCATGTTCGTCTTCACGAGCATCGTGCTCTTGCGGTCCCGGTGGTGCGTCGTGATGTCGGTGACTTCGATCGAGGCGAACTGGGGCCACGTGGGCATCCGATCGCCCCACGGCTGGGTCAGGTCGACGAGGCGGGTCATGGCTGGGCTCCGGTGGTCATGGGGACTGCCTCACAGTGCGGCCGGCGCGGCCGAGGATGCGCGGATGACGAGCTCGGTCGGAAGGGTCAGGCGCACGGCGCCGATCGGTCGACCCTCGACCCGGTCGATGAGCAGGCGCGCGCCGGCGACGCCCATCTCGAGCTGCGGCACGCGCACGGTCGTGAGCGCGGGCTCGAGCAGGCCGGCCAGCGGGATGTCGTTGAAGCCCACGATCGAGAGGTCGCCCGGGACGCGGGCGCCGGTCTCGCGAAGCCGCTGCAGCATGCCGATGGCGATGAGATCGTTGGCGGCGAAGACGGCCGTCGGCCGGGCGGGGCCGGCGAGCATGATCCCGAGCGCCCGGTGCCCCGCCTCCTCGGAGAACGCGTCGGCCTCGACCACGAGCTCGGGCTCGTCGGCCAGGCCGCAGGCGAGGACGCCGGCCCGGTACCCCTCGCGCCGCTCGATACCGGTCGTCGTGTTCTGGGGCCCGGCGATGTGGCCGACGCGGCGGTGGCCGAGGGCGGCGAGATGGGCGACCACCTCGACGGCCGCGGCGTAGTTGTCGACGACGACCGCGAGGTCCTCGGTGCTCTGGGTCGCGCGGTTGAGGAGGACGAACGGGAAGGCCTCCTCGCGCAGCTCGGCGATCGTGTCGTCGGCCATCTGCGAGGACGCGATGAACAGGCCGTCCACCTGGCGCTCGCGGAGCACGCGGAGGTAGGTCGCCTCGCGCTCCGGTTCGTCCTCCGAGTTGCACAGGATGAGGTTGTAGCCTCGCTCGCGCGCCGCGTCCTCGGCCCCCTTGATGATCGACGAGAAGAACGGGTTGGTGATGTCCGGGACGAGCATCCCGAGCGTCAGCGTCCGCTGCAGCCGGAGGCTGCGGGCGAGGGCCGAGGGCCGGTAGCCGAGACGCTCGGCGGCCGCGAGGATGCGCTCGCGCGTGGCCGGCCGGATCGTTGACCCGGCGTGGCCGTTGAGGACGCGCGACACCGTGGACGGGTGGACGCCGGCGTCCGCCGCCACGTCGGTGATCGTCGCTCGAGCTCTCGTCGCGCCCATCGGGTTACCTCGCGGCGCCGGTCATACCGCGGCACTCTCGCCGAGGTAGAGCCGCTTGACCTGCGGATCGTCGAGCAGCGCCTGGCCCGCGCCGCGCAGCTTGATCGTGCCGAGCTCCATCACGCAGCCGGACCCCGCCGCGCCGAGCCCGATCCGGGCGTTCTGCTCGACGAGGAGGATCGTCACTCCCTGCTCGTTGAGCTCGCGCATCTTTGCCATCACCGTGCGAGCCGCGCGGGGCTCCAGGCCGAGCGTGGGCTCGTCGAGGAGGAGGAGGCGCGGTGCCGTCACGACCGCCCGGGCCATCTCGACCTGCTTCTGCTCCCCGCCGCTCAGGAGGCCGGCGCGGCGGCCTCCCTGCTCGACGACGATCGGAAAGAGCTCGGCGGCCGCGCGCAGCCGCTCCGGTACGAGCGAGCGGTCGCGGATGCTGTATGCGCCCATGAGGAGATTCTCGTGCACCGTCATCTGCGGGAACGTGCTCCGGCCCTGCGGGACGTGGGCGATGCCGCGTCGGAAGAGCAGGTCGGGACGCCATCCTCCCACGTTCACGCCGTCGAAGCGGATGCTGCCGCGGCGCGGCCGGAGGATCCCCGAGATGGCCCGCAGGAGCGTCGACTTCCCGGCCCCGTTCGGCCCGATGAGACAGACGAAGTCGCCCTCAGCGAGGCTGAGGTCGACACCCCGCAGGATGTCGCCGCCGCCACCGTAGCCTGCGTGGAGACCCTCGATCTCGAGCAGCATCGCTAGTCTCCGAGGTACGCGTCGAGGACGGTCGGGTCGTCGCGCACGACCGCGGGGGAGCCCTGCGCGATCACCGTGCCGCGGTGCATCACGATGACCGGGTCGCACAGATTCATGACGAAGCCCATGTTGTGCTCGATGATGAGGAACGTCACCCCGCGCGCGTTCAGCTCGCGGACGTGACCGGCGACCTTCTCGATCATGACCGGGTTCAACCCGCCGGCCGGCTCATCGAGCATGAGGAGGTCCGGCTCGGCCATCAGCGCGGCGACGAGCTCGAGGAGCTTCTGCTGGCCGAATGAGAGACTGCCGGCGGGCTGGTGCCGCAGGGCCTGCAGACCGACGAACTCGAGGAGCGCCTCCGCGCGCTGCGCCTCATGACCCTTGATGGCCGCCGTGAAGAGCGACCGCAGCGTCAGCTGGCGGACCGGAACGATCATGTTCTCGAGGACGGTCATGCGCCGGAAGATCCGCGTGACCTGGAACGTGCGCATCACGCCGAGGTGGACGATGTCGCTCGGCCGGCGTCCGGTGATCGGGACGCCTTGGACGTGGATCTGGCCGCGGTCCGGCTGGTAGAAGCCGGTGATGCAGTTGAACAGCGTGGTCTTGCCGGAGCCGTTCGGCCCGATGAGCGCGGTGATGCTCCCGCGCTGCACCGCCAACGAGCAGTCGACGAGCGCGGTGATGCCACCGAACGACTTGTCGATGCCGGTCACGGCCAGGCAGACGGGCCCGTCACGCCCCGACCGGTGCGCCGGCTCGTCTGCGGTCGTGGTGGTTGCCGCTGTCGCCGCGCTCGTCGATGCCGCGCTCATGCCGTCGCGCCCGGGAGCCGCGCGTCCGTCGCATCAGTGGCGCCCGTGGCGCCCGCCGCCCGTGTTCCACCGCGGCCGCGCCGCCACGTCTGGTACGTGGTGATGATGCCGTCGGGCATGAACATCACGACCAGGACCAGGACGACGCCGAGCGCGATGAGGTGGACCTGGCCCGCGATCTGCGAGGGCATGAAATAGATGAGGTATTGCGAGAGCGGCTGGACGATGAAGGCACCGAGCACCGGGCCCCACACGGTCCCACGGCTCCCGACGAGGCTCATGATGATGAGGTTGAGGGTGATGATGAGCTCGAACGCGAGGTCCGGGTCGACGTAGTTCAGGTACTGGGCGTGCAGCGCGCCGGCCGCTCCGGCGAACGAGACGCTGATCGCGAAGGCAAGGATCTTGTAGAGGGACGTGTTCACCCCCGAGCCGTCCGCCTTGCCCTCCTCCTCGCGGATCGCGACGAGGCCGAGACCGAACTTGGAGCGCCGGATCGCGATCGAGACGAGGATCGCCACGACGAGGAGGATGAGCATCGAGTAATAGAACGGCAGGATGACGAGGTTCCCCGGAAGGTCGAGGAGCGGCAGGTAGAGACCGGCGCTGCCGCCCGTGACGCCCCGCCAGTTCAGCGCGAGGAGCTGGACCATGTACGTGAAGGTGAGCGTCACGATGACGAACGACGTCCCCCGCGCCCGCAGCGAGACCCATCCCAGACCGGCCCCGATGAACGCCGCGAAGAGCCCCACGAACGGGGCGCTCACGAAGACCGGGATCCCGAACTTGACGACGAGCAGCCCGGCCGCGTACGACCCGATCCCGAAGAACCCGACGTGGCCGAGCGAGACGTAGCCGGCGTACCCGCCCATGATGTCCCAGCCGACCGACATGGCGGCGTACATGAAGGTGAACAGGAGCAGGTCCAGGTAGAAGCCCTCGCGGACGAAGACCGGGAGGGCGACGAGGAGCGCAAGCACGATCAGGGGGACGATCCTGCGGGTCTGCATCGGACTACAGGCTTTCCCGGGCGGTCGTGCCGAAGAGGCCCCGCGGCCGCACGATCAGGACACCGAACAGGAAGATGTAGAAGACCATCGGCGCCCAGTCGAGCGAGACCGTCACCGTCGCGACCTGCTCGGCCAGGCCCAGGATCATCGCCGCGACGAACGTGCCGGCAAGGCTCCCCAGCCCGCCGAGGACGACGATCGCGAGCAGTTTCCCGATCCACAGCCAGTGCGTCGCCGGGTAGAAGGCGAAGATCATCCCCAGCAGCGGCCCGGCGGCCGCCGCCATCGAGACGCCCAGCGCGAACGCCAGCATCGTCACCTGTTCCACGTTGACCCCGACGAGCGCCGCGGTGCGCGGGTCCTGGGTCGTCGCCCGGATCGCGCGGCCGAGGTTGCTCCGGGCGAGGAGGAGGTAGAGCGCGCCGAGGAGGACGAGCGCCACCCCCGCCGCAAGGAGCCGGACGAGCGGAACGTAGATCCCGCCGATCTCGAAGCTGCTCAGCGAATAGGGCGTGTTGATCGCCTGGAACGATGACGACCAGAGGCTGCCCTGGAGCCCCTCGAGGATGATCGCGAAGCCGAAGGTGACGAGGACGGTCAGCGTGAGATCGCGCCCGCCGAGGCGGCGCAGGATCGTCCATTGGACGAGTGCGCCCGCCACGAAGAAGATCGGCATGACGACCACGATCGAGGCGATCGGATCAAGGTTGAACGTCTTGTAGAGGACCCACGAGACGTAGGCCGCCATCACGATCATGGCCCCGTGCGCCACGTTGACGACACGCATGATCCCGAAGATCAACGTGAGGCCCGAGGCCATGAGCGCGTAGACGCCGCCGGTGAGGATGCCCAGGACGACGCTCTGGATGAGGAGTTCCGGGTTCAACTGACGTTCTCCGTGCGGAGGTTACCTGACTGCTCCGCCGGAGACCTCACCAGTTGGGCTTGGGGTACACCGGATCCGCGCCCTTGTTCGGATCGTTCGCCGGGGCGACGACGTACAGCTTGCCGGACTGGTACTGCTCGAGGAGGTAGCTGCCGTTCGGCCGACCGATGGAATCCCAGCCGATGGGGCCCTGGACCGTCTGGACCGGGTTGGCATGCAGCCAGTCGGCGATCTTGGTGTTGTCGAGCGACTGCGTCGCCGTCACCGCCGCCAGCAGCACCTGGCCCACCGAATAGCCCTCGGCGGCCTCGCCGGGGATGTCGACCTCCTTGGGGAACATCGCGTGGTAGTCCGCGACGAACTGGGCGTTGCCCGTCGCCTTGGACGACTGGATCCAGCCGTCGCCGGTGAAGATGCCGTTGACCTTGCTGCCGAGCGCCTGCTCGAACGGGCCGGTCGTGCTGGGGCCGCTGGTGAAGTAGATCGCCTTCGGCTGATAGTTGATCGAGGCATATGCCTGCACCTGGGCCACGGCGTCACCGAAGATCGTGCCGCCGAGGACGATGTCGGCGCCCGACGCCTTGACCGCGGCCGCGATCGACGCGAAGTCCGTCTGAGTCGGCGGATAGACGGCGTGATAGACGGTCTTGATGCCGGCCGCCTCGAGCGTGGCCTGAGCGCCGTCCTCGGTGGCCTTGACGAACGGGTCGTCCTGCTGCGGGTACGCCGCGGTCTTCGGCCGCTGGGCTGCCGGGAGCGACAGGATGTAGGTGACGAACGGATCGGCCTGGTGCTCGGCCGTCGCGGGCTGGACGAAGAACGTGTAGTGGAACTGGCGCTGGAAGACGCCCGGCGCGCCGCCCGCGCCTTCGATGAACGCGTACTTGTACTTCTCCGCGATCGCCGAGGTCGGGATCGTCAGCGCCGACGAGAAGGGACCGAACAGGAGGTCCACCTTGTCGACCGTGACGAGCCGCTCGATCTGGCTCACGGCCGTATCGGCGAGGCTCTGGTTGTCGTACTCCTTGAGGACGACCTGGCGCCCGAGGAGGCCGCCGGCGGCGTTGATCTCCTTGACCCAGACCTGGTAGCCATGCTCGATCGCGGTGCCCGGGTCGGATTTGTCGCCGGTGAGAGCCTGTGAGACGCCGATGACGATCGGCTGATCGCACGGCGGGATCGGGCAGGCCGCCGACGCCGAGGCCACTGGAGATGGCGAGCCCGCCGCGACCGACGGGGCCGCGGATGCGGCCGCCGAAGCGGCGGGGCTCGGCGACGCGGCGCCCGAACATCCCGCCAGGATGATCGCTCCGGCGGCGAGCCACGCAAGGAGGGGACTGACACGCGGAACGTCGATCGATCGATTCGAGCGGTGCATGGTTCGCTGTCCTCGCTTCCTGTCGGGGCCGGGCCGGAAATCGATTTCCTAGATTTCGCGCAGTATCGGGTCGCGAGGAAGCCATGTCAATACCAGAACGCCATCTGTGTGGACGGCCAGCGCTGTCCCAGAACGCCATCGCGCGGGGAGCGGCCGGTGTCGCCGGCCGGGCGATGCGGAGCCCGCCGTGTGCCGGTTACGCGCGGGGTGCGTACTGGTCGCGTGGTGGGCAGATCCGGGAGCGGCGCGCGTGCCTGGGCATGTCGGACTGCGACGGATACGCTCTGGGTGCGTACTGGACGTGGTGGACGACGCGGGAAGGCGCCGTCGTCGCTGTCGCAGCCGTCTGCCGTGCGTGCGCCCAGGCGGCCGCGGCTCCCCCAGCGGTTCCGCCACGCTCGACCACGCACCGCGCGCGTAAGCGCCGCGGGAGGAGGCGGCGGGAGCTGGCGCACGGCTGCTGGACGCTCGGTCCGCACGACCGGTGGGTGAGCAAATACGCGGAGCCCTGGGCGGCTGCGCTCAACGGCATCAGGATCAGACTGGAGCGTCCCATGGAGAAGGTGTTCGAGATCTACATCAAGACGACCCCGGGGCGTCTCTGGGAGGCCATCACGGACCCCGACATCCGGAGCAAGTACCAGTTCGGCGGCCGGATCAGCTCGGACTGGACGCCCGGCTCCCGCTTCGAGATGGGTCACCCGAGCGCCGCGGCCCTGCTCGGCGAGGGCGTGAACCTCGAGGTCGATCCGCCCCACCGGCTCGTCCAGAGCATGGTCGCCCTGTGGGGTGAGGACGTGAAGAGCGAGGGGACGTCGCGGGTGACCTGGGAGATCGAGCAGGTCGGCGACTCCTGCCGCCTCATCCTCACCCACGACCAGCTCCGCGAGGGCGCGAACGAGCAGCTGTACGGCGGCTGGCCGATGATCCTCTCCGGTCTCAAGACCTGGCTCGAGACGGGCCAGCTGCTCACCACGCCGGGATCGCTCATGTACGGCTGAGGCGGGCATCCCGCGCAGATGCAGCCCGAAGGATCGACACCATCGCCGATGGGTCGGC